>JAFXDG010000100.1 GCA_017521285.1 Bacteroidaceae bacterium
AAAAGTCGTGCGCATATACGCGATTCTCGTGCGGTCTGTTTTGCATATTTATGCAGTCGGATTGTATAATTATACATTCCATCTATTTGCAGGCACATCCCCCTCTGTCCGTGTGCACACCTTCTATTGGGCGTGTGCACAACCTATAGCAGTATGTCTGAAGAAACTCTGCTGACCGTGTGCACACGGTTGGCAACACGTGTGCACACGCCCTTTCCATCTCCTGTCTTCCGGCCTTTGTACATTGTATATATATACAAAAAACGACCCGTTACGAACCTTTCCCTTCTGATGAAATAGAGAGTAAATAGAAAAGTAGGAATTATTACCAGTGGATGTAAAGAATGAGGAAAATCCCCATAGGGGGCGCTTCACAAGATGGTGTGTATAAACATCTATGATGCAAAATTAATACAATAATCCGACAATCCACAAAGGTAATTTCTTTCCTATAGGATGCTCCATAGAGTCGGCAAGGATATATGAATCCTTGATATTGGCAATTTGTTCAAAGGATTTGTCCCTTCCTCCCACTTCAAATATGATTTTTCCGTCAACTTTAAAATCTCCGTTGGATTTACCATATTCAACAACGTGGTTATTTGATAATTGATTGACAACAAAGCATTCTCGTAGTGTGCCGATATTTGTTTGGGTTCCCAATGCACATAGCATATTGGTGTTATGAATGTAAATTTTATCAGGCTTTTGCATCTTGGTAACGGATTTGTTGTCAGTATAGAGCAGTTTGACCAATTCTGCCCTATCCATGAAGGAAAGATAGCTGAGAACCGTAGTTTTGTTTATCTCCAGGTAAGAAGCGAGTTTGGCAATGTTTACCTCGTAGGGCAAATTTTCGGACAGATACAATAACATGGCTTTCAGTTTGCGTGTATAAGCAGGCTCTACTCCGCAGAATAAAGTCAGTTCTTGATCTATAATGAAACTGATTACATTTTCGATTCTGCTATAATATTCAACCTCATTACCATCATAGAATGGGTAATAACCGACACGAAGATATTCATTGAAAAGAGGCAAAGGAGTACATACTTTACATACGGAATCACAAATGAAGTCTGATTCTGCCAATATCTCATCCAAAGAATAGGAAGGCAATTCTATACCCTTATAGAAACGGAGATATTCACGGAAGGACAATCCCGCCATTTCGTAGCTGAGTACCCGACGAGACAAATCGGCATCAGCATTGAGAATCTGTAAAAGTGACGAGCCTGTAAAAGTAACTTTCATGTCGGGCCACAGGTCAATAATTTCTTTCACTTCTTTGCTCCATGTGGGATATTTGTGTACTTCGTCGAGGAACAGATGTTTTCCACCCATTTGGTGAAAATGCTCTGCAAGGTCGAGCAATGTGTGATTGGTGAAATACATACTGTCCATCACACAATAGAGGGCTTCTCCAGCTCGTGTACCATATTTCTGTCTGATATATTGCCGCATAAGGGTTGTTTTTCCAACTCCACGCGAACCTCTTATGCCCACAAGTTGCTTGTCCCATGATATTTTATTCATGACATCACGAACTATCCGAAGACTGACATTTGAAATCAGAATCTTATGTTTATTGTAAAGGGTCTCCATAACTATTACACTATTGCGTTTAATTAATCCATTGCAAAAATATAAACACTTAGTGTAATAACCAAATTTGCAATAAAAAAGTTTAGTCCAATAAGCGAATTTCTATAAAAAACGCTTATTGCGATAAGCTAATTAATGAATCTCAACTGACATCTGTAACATCAATTACCAATTTATTCAGCACTCATAACAAATTTAAATGTTGACTTGGAGCATCAACCCTTCAACAAACAAACGCTTCTTGAACTTTGAACCTTGAACTTTGAACCTTTGACCTTAGACCTTCGACCTTGAACTCACCGTCTCAACGCATCAACGCCGAACGAATCAACGAATAATCGAACGAATAAACGCCGAACGAATAAACGAATAAACGAATAAACGCATCAACGAAAAACATGTTCTTCAACATATTCCACAAAATTCTTCACTCTTCGTTCTTCATTCTTCATTTATTTTTGTACATTTGCCACCAGTTATAAATTAATATTAACCAAAGGCAGGAGAAGCGTCTCTATCCGATATTTGAAATATAGACTTTTGAGCTTTTAGCTCTTGTTCTCTTCGTACTGAATACCGCCAAACATTCAACACACGAGAACGAGCAGAAGGAAGTTCACACCGCTAAGGTGTGGACTATTCGTGCTTGTTGTGTGTAAGGTCACTTGGCGGTAACCTAGTATGAAAGCGAGTAACGGATAGTTTGCGCCTTTTTTGTTTACTTAAAAAAAACAGTTATGAATAAAAGAATGAACTTGTTTATGTTTCTACTTTTGATTCCATGCGTGTCAAATGTATATGGTCAGTTCATCATTCAAAAAGAGTTGTCACTTGACTATTTAAGCAAGAGTTGGAATGAGTATCAGAAAGATACGAAATATGACCTGACAAACTTCAGTCGCCGTTATTTTACGGATACGGTTAGTGTACAAGAGATGAAGGAGGCATTCTTTAAAAATAAAGATGTCAAATTCACAACATCGCCTTACGCAGGGCTTGACTCCGTCAAAAGGATGGGATCTATTGGAGAAAGTGTAATGTTGTGGTCACCACTAAAGAACCATCCCAAAAAGGAAGTCAGAGATTGCCGTGGTGTGTGGAACAGATTAGGAACTTTCACTCTCGCAAGTCTTTTGAATGAAAATGGAGTTTCGCAAGAAAAATTGCTTAAGAAGATTAAAGATGAAGATCTTAAGAAATGCATGAACGGAGAGATTATCACACTAAGATCTCCACACTGGTATATGGGATTTGTTGTTTCACCAGAGGCTGACATGGAGATATATCAGGAGGGCAGGTTATTGGGAAAAATACCCAGTGCACACTATTCTGACTTTTTTGCGTATGCAAACCTTTATTCTTCCGTATTGGATGGGGAATGGTATCACAGTGTCAACGGAGGAGCTCGTTTGCTTGGGGCTTTACAAGGTCTGAATACAACGACACATGCCCAGACATCAGAAAAGAACTTTTCAGTGTTGTTATACACCCAAACATATCCCAAAAGCAAGAAAGTCACTTATACAATTGAACTTTTGGTACCAGAAAATCCTGATAAGGAAACCGAAATGTTATTCAAGGATTTAAAACGCTTTATCGAAAGCCTTCCTCCCAAGTCTTTTGCACCTTATTTTACCACTGACATGCGCCTCATGACCGGTCGTTATTACCGTGTAACAGTCAATAAATGTGGATGGCTAATTGAGGATTATCTGAACTTGCAATGATTTTTCTATACATGAATGGGACTTTTCCCCGTGGAGGTGTGTCAAAATTAACTTTTTAGACGCAGATGACGCGGATTTTTCCTGATTATTATACCCGACAGGTTATAATTTATCTGCGTTATCCGCGTCATACGCGTCTAAAAAATGGAAAGAAGGCATTTTGACACCCCCATGGCCGCAAAGATATTGCATTATTCCGAAAACCGCAACCTTTTCACGCTCTTTATGAAAAATGCGGCCTGCATTTTTCCAGATGCGGCTTGCAAAAATTGCAACGATTTATTGCTTGCAAAGGATAAAAACGCTATCTTTGCGGCAAACAAAAAACGGAATAAGCATATCATCGACATGAAATACATTGGAGCACACGTCAGTGCATCGGGAGGAGTGGAAAATGCCCCCGTCAATGCACATGCCATAGGCGCAAATGCCTTTGCCCTGTTCACCAAGAACCAACGGCAATGGGTAAGTCCGCCACTGACACAAAAGAGTATCACCCTGTTCAAGGAGCGTTGTGAGGAATACGGATTCAACCCCGAACACATCTTGCCACACGACAGTTACCTTATCAACTTGGGACATCCCGAAGAAGAGGGACTGGAAAAATCGCGTGCCGCCTTCTTGGACGAAATGCAACGGTGTGAGCAATTAGGATTGAAGTTGCTGAACTTCCACCCAGGTAGCCACTTGAACAAGATTTCACCCGAAGCCTGTCTGGACCGCATAGCAGAGAGCATCAACATTACCTTAGCGAAGACGGAAGGAGTGACGGCTGTCATCGAAAACACAGCTGGACAGGGCAGCAACATGGGATTCAGTTTCTACCATCTGCGCCACATCATTGACCGCGTAGAGGATAAGAGCCGCGTGGGAATCTGCATAGACACATGCCACACCTTCACTGCCGGATATAATCTGGTGGAAGAATACGACAAGGTGTGGGACGAACTGGATGAAGTGGTAGGTCTTGACTACTTGCGAGGCATCCATTTGAACGACAGCAAGAAACCACTTGCCAGCCATGTCGATCGCCACGACAGTTTAGGAAAAGGTCTCATCAACCAAACCTTCTTCAGCCGACTGATGCGCGACCCGCGTTTTGACAACATCCCCATCATACTGGAAACTCCCGACGAAAGCCTGTGGGCGGAAGAGATTGCCTGGCTAAGAGCTGAAAGCGAAACAGTAAATGTAAAGGTATAAAGACTTACTATATTTATTAACTTTTATAACTAACAAAAAACAACATGAAAAGTGATCCGAAAGAGTGTCTCTATTGCACCAACAACGAGACGCTTCACAATTTGATGATTGAGATTGCCCAACTGAACGTGTCACGCGTCTTCCTGTTCAAGGAACAGACTTACCATGGCCGCTGCCTGGTTGCCTACAAAGACCATGTGAACGACTTGTTTGAACTGAGCGACGAAGAGCGCAACGCCTTCATGGCCGACGTGACCCGCGTAACCCGCGCCATGGACAAGGTGTTCCACCCCGAAAAGATCAATTACGGAGCATACAGCGACAAATTGTCGCATCTGCATTTCCACTTGGCACCGAAGTATGTGGATGGTCCCGACTACGGCGGCACCTTCCAGATGAATCCGGGCAAAGTATATCTGACCGATCAGGAATATCAGGAAATGATAGAAGCCATCAAGGCCGCTCTGTAAGAGAAAGTGTGTAATCAACTTCTCAGGTGCGGACAATTGGTTTCAAGTTCAAAGTTTCAAGTTCAAAGTTCTACCTGAAACCTAAGGTGTCCAATTTGATGCACCCACTCTTTGAAATTTTCACCTATGCTATCTTTGTCATCCTGAAGACGATAGGAGAAAGAATCTGACGAGTTGTTGAGCAAAGCAAAAAATACATCAGCATAAATTGCATTTGCTTGCGTTCACAGATGCTTCACTGCGTTCAGCATGACAAAGATAGCTTCAATGATTCTTTATTTGTATTTTTCCTGATAGGTGGAAGGAAGAATACCATACACCTCAGAAAAATATTTGGCAAAGTATCGGGGATTATTGAATCCCACCTGATAGGCCACCTCGGAAACATTGTAACGTGAATCCTTGAGCAACTCGGCAGCCCGCTTCAGACGGATAGAACGGATAAACTCGATAGGAGTCTTTCCACTGGCCGCCATCAGGCATTTGTACAAATGGGCACGGCTCATTCCCAGTTGGTGTGCCATCTCTTCTACAGAAAGATCAGGTCGGGAAATATTCTCTTCCACATAGCGGGTTGCATCAACAATGAGTTGTTCTTCTCCACTCAGAGCAGTTTGCCCAAGCGTAGTCTCCAACGTCTCGACAGCCTGCACATCATTTCCTGCAAGCAATATCTGCAAGCGCTTCTGCAAATGGTCTTTAGTCACAGGTTTTACCAGACAGACGTCATCCACTCCGATAGCTTCCAATTCATCTTTCATCTGACGGGTAATAAGCAATACGACCGGAATGTCAGCTGTATTCTCATCTGCTTTCAGACGATGACAGAGGAAATAAGCCTCGGAATCAATGGAAGATACACTGAGCAACACAACATCCGGGCGCTGTTCCATAATCTGGTTCCAAGCAACCTCTGCATCTGTAGAAGAGAACAGACGGAAGGTACCGGAAAGACAGTCACTGATGTAAGTGAGATATTCGGCATTCTCATCTACAGCCACCACCATCGGCAGGTCTTCTACCATCTCATTTTCAGTAGCCGGTTGTCCGGCTTCATCGCAATTGTCTTCATCGATACCTGCATCACCCGTTGCATAGTTGCTGTTGGTGGCAGCAAACAGAGCCCCGTCAGCCAACAACTCTTTCTTGATACGCAAACGTTCATTACGTTTCCAGACACGCACAAACATCCACAACAACAAAAGAAGAACAGCGATATAAAGCAAAATGGCCCACGCTGTACTCCAGAAGGGTCCTTCTACGACTATCCGCAAATGCGATGTCTCGTTGCTGCTATATCCGTCACCATTGACAGCCTTCACCTTCAACACATAATCACCAGGCGACAAATTGGTGAAGGTCACTCCATTGCGTAGAGGAGTACATTCATACCAATTTTCATCGAAGCCCTCCAGCTTATACTGGAAACGTGTCTTTTCAGGCATACTGAAATCATCAGAGCCAAACAGCACGGTAAACGAAGGATGAAGATGGGTCAGATATATCTGGCCATCATGTGCCAATGCTTTTGGCATGACTACAGTACCTCGCACCTCTTCGCCGACCTTCACTTCATGGTCAAACACACGAAGTCCGGAGAAAATGACCTTGGGCTGCTTCTTGTTATAGACAAGTTCAGCAGGATTGAAAACATTCATTCCGTGAGTTCCTCCCATCGCCACTTCTCCCTCAGAATTCACCCAAATGGAACGCTGATTGAACTCATAGCCCTGCAAACCGTCATTTTCACTATAAGTATAAATACGGTATATGTAATCAGTTCCTGTTTCATTCTTTTCCACAACAATGTTACAGATGCCTCCGGCCGTGCTGGCCCATACCGACTCATCCCCACTGCATCCAACGCCCAATACGACCGCATTGGCCAATCCCTCGGCTGCCCCGATGACATCCAATTGGTCATTTTTTGTATCATAGATGTTCACACCATCACGTGTGGCAATCCACCACAACCCCCGATGGTCTTCTATCACATGATTCACATAAGGACTGGTGTAAGGAGTGTTTCCTTCACGAGTTCCACTGTAGGAGGTAACAATGTTCTTTTCAAGATCCAACACAGCCACACCGTTGGTGGTTCCCATAAGCAGATTGCGACTACGAGTCAGTTCCAATGAATTGATCCGGTCGGTCGGCAAACTATTTCTTGCCACACTGTAAACCGTAATCTTTCCCGTGCGTATATCCAAACGTTGCAGGCCAGCCCCCAACGTTGCAATCCACAGATATCCCCGGTCATCCTCCAAAAGGTCTGTTATGACATGAGTAGCCGGTACAGGATCGGGGCCAATGGTGACAATCTGATAGTTTGTCACACTCTTTCCACCGGCTTGAAGGCGGAATATCAGTCCCTTGTTGGTAGCTACCCACAGCGAACCTTCCCGCCCGGCATAGAGTGAGAATATTTCGTGTTTGCTCAAATCAACAGGAGTCTGCAACGGCGTGATTTTACGCGTACCAGGATGATAACTGAGGATTCCGTGCTTACTGGTTCCCACCCAATAGGCATCTTTCCCATTGGGAGCAATGGCAGTGACATCCACTTTCACGTCAGTATGGAATTTGAACATACTGCCAGAGTAATATGCCAAGCCACTCTTTGCAGCACCGGCCCACACAACATCTTTATCAGGAGACACATAGAGTGTACGCATAGAGTTGTGTTTCAGCGAACGTGCATCTGTCTCCGAAGCCTTCTCCCATTTAATGCTTTTCGCTTGCGGATCCACAATCAACAAACCATGATGACGGGTGGCCAACCACAGGACACCATTCTTGTCCTGCCCCATTCCCATTATTCCGTTGTCAATCTCAATGTCTTCAGGCAATCCCCATTGTTCGGCCAATGCAGACATCGAAGGAATCCATTTGTTCTGTTCCTTATTATATATACGTACTCCGGGAATACTATACACCCATACATTCTCATTCTTATCCACAAATGCAGAATAATTATGCTTGCGAGGAGCAGTCTTTGAGGGAATATAGTCATTCATCCAAACAATACGGCGCATATCACCATTCACACACACCAGCAGGCCGCTGTTATAAACCAGCAAAGCACCTTCCTTACACTCGGTTATATAAACAATGTCACCCACGGGAAGCATACCTGCCTCTTCCCCTTGTTCAAAGGGGAAAAGCAGCTTCTGCGCCACATTGTACCAATAACATCCCTTACCGGCAACATAGAACCAGAAGTTGCTTTTCTTGTCAACGAACACCGAAGTCGGCTCTTCCGCCAATCCATATTGGAAAATATGTTGGCGGATGTCGCGGTCAAAGTTATCGGTCTGGGGATGATATATGGCATATCCTACGGATGTTTCTATCCACAAAAGCCCCGTAGCATCTTCACAAATATTGCGGATGTAACTGTCCGGCAAAGAATGTGCATCGTTCTTATTGCTGCGGTACACCTTCATCTGATACCCGTCATAGCGATTGAGGCCCGACGAAGTGCCAAACCACATAAATCCACGTGTATCCTGATAAATCGTATTGATTTGACTGTTCGAAAGCCCTTCATCGGCCTCGATGTGTCGGAACATGTACTCCTTAGCCCCTGCAACCAACGAAATGAGCAAAAAGGAGAGGGACAAAAACAAACATCTAATATTCATGATATCATCATTCTTTCTTTATGAGGTACAAAGGTAATTGAAAAAAGGGAGACTAACAAAGGATTTTCCTTTTTTCTCTGATTTTCATACTCCATACGCTGACTTTCATACTCCATACGCTGACTTTCATACTCCATACGCTGACTTTCATGGGCAAGGTTCAACGTTCAACAATTCGCGGACTTCTACCAATCCCGGAGCATCGGCATCATCGGGTGTCTCACCTGTATTCAGAAAGTAAATCCACTGATTCAAAGGGATCTTGGACCACTTGTCGAAGTCGTTCACACGCAGAATGTAATATTCGGGATAAAGCTGACTGCCCAAATCCACATGAAAGAATCAAGCAGCAGAGCCTGTTCGATATTCCTTGTCTAACAGTTCATAGACATACGACGGACTTTGTTCATACAATCCGTTTTCTGTTTGCACAAGTTTCCTATAAGTGTCAGAATTGTATATAAATTGTAAAGCTTCGGCTATAGAAAGTTTGTAATCATCAATAAGAAATTCAGTCATTCGATCTATAGAATAAGCTATCAAAAATTCTTGTTGTTGCTGACTATTCATAATCATTTCATTCGCTTTAAGAGTGAGATGGAACGTTCTGTTCCAAAAAAATACTGATTATTCAGTTTCTTATACTTTAGTTCGCGTGCTAATTCTTCGATTGTATAAGACCCTTCTTCATATCGGTTGAGCAAATAAGCAACACCATCATCTGCAATAGGACCAATAACAATGTCGTAATCATGGTGATAGATAGGAGTTTTTCGATTTCTGTTTTTGTATATAAACTCGGCCCACTCTGTCGTTGGAGAATCAAAGCACAACACTCTCATAGATGAGTCATCCAACGTTTTTTCATCAAACTCGTATTCTTGTACAATAGGAGTACCTCCATCACGAACACAACGTTTTCGGGACAATTCCAGGGCTTGTTGTTCGATGGCTGTCAGATAAAAACCTTGTCCAAAATCCTTAAATCTATTAGACTTTGCGAGGTCTATCCGATCAAAATCAACATTGGTTCCATGGTATAGTTTCATCCTAACGCTCCTCCATTCTTTTTGCACATAACGATGAGGTCGTCAACTGTATCATCCAACGATTGCAAATGCAATGTCGGATAAAAATCTACTAAAAATTCCATACCCTTGAAACGATCAAGATATTGAAATGCACTCTTAACAGGTAATCCGACCCTCTTTGCAAGTGCACGAATACAAGCATTAATGAACGGTATCTGATACTTGTCTCTCATATCCTTAACTATTTTGGGCACTGTCTGCCTTTTAAGTTTATCTGCTGCAAAGATATTGTTTTCTTCTGAAAACTGCAATTATTTTACAAAGTTTATGGGAAAAGAACGAATCGTTGCGTTTCATTGCCTTCGATTCGGTTGACAAACGCGAATTGCGTTTCATGCAAATGGCAGAAAGAGTTGACAAACGTTGAAATTTCACAAAAAAGCACAGGATTGTTTCTCTTATTGACTTTTTAGACTTACCTTTGCACAAACGTAAATCAGATAAGCAACAAACGATTATGGAAAAAACATGGAGATGGTTTGGCAAGAAAGACAAAATCACCCTTTCTATGCTGAGACAAATTGGAGTGGAAGGCATCGTTACCGCCCTTCACGAGATTCCTAATGGTGAAGTATGGACCCTTGAAGCCATCCTTGACCTGAAACAGTATATAGAATCATACGGACTCCGCTGGTCGGTGGTGGAGAGTCTGCCCGTGTGCGAGGCTATCAAATATGCAGGCCCCGAGCGCGACCAATTGATAGAGAACTACAAAATCAGTCTGGCCAACTTGGGCAAAGCCGGTGTGAAGACTATCTGTTACAACTTTATGCCGGTGCTCGACTGGGCACGTACAGACTTGGCACACCCCTACCCCAATGGAACCACGTCGCTCTACTTCGACCGCAAGACATTCGCCTACTTTGACTGCCGCATCCTGCAACGCGCCGGTGCAGAGAAAGACTATTCAGCTGAAGAGATGGCAGCTGTTGAGGAGATGGCCAAGCGAATGACTCCCGAAGATGATGCCAAACTGATTGACACCATCATTGTGAAGACACAGGGCTTTGTCAACGGAAACATCACGGAGAACGACCGCGAACCGGTGGTCCTCTTCCGCAAGTTGCTGGCCCTGTATGAGGGCATCGACAAAGATGCCTTGCGCGAAAACATGCGTTACTTCCTGGCCGCCATCATGCCTGTGTGCGACGAATATGGCATCAACATGTGCGTTCACCCCGACGACCCCCCTATGCAAATCTTGGGATTGCCCCGCATCGTGACGTGTGCCGAAGACATCCGCTGGTTCCTCAATGCCGTGGACAATCCGCACAACGGACTCACCTTCTGCGCCGGTTCGCTCAGTGCCGGACTCCAGAACGATGTGCCTGCATTGGCCCGCGAATTTGCCAGCCGCACCCATTTTGTACACTTGCGCAGCACCGAAGTAGCCCCCGACAACAGTTTCTTCCAGGAAGCTGACCATTTGGGCGGACGTGCCAACATCATCGAACTGGTGCGTATCTTTGAACGCGAGAATCCCAACCTGCCCATGCGCGTTGACCATGGTCCCACGATGTTGGGCGACGAAGACAAAGGCTACAATGCCGGATACTCATTCCACGGCCGCATGTTGGCCTTCGGAAAAGTGGACGGCATCATGGCTACAGTGAGACAATTGGAAAAACTCTGATGTTTTGAGGTTCAAGGTTCAAAGTTCAAGGTTCAAAAACATGTGACACCTTACTTTGAACCTTGAACTTTGAACCTTAAACTTTCCCTCATGACCAAACTCATTGCCGATAGCGGCTCCACGAAGACAGACTGGTGCGTATGCAACCAAGGAGCCATACTGCAACGCATACAGACACAAGGAATCAATCCTTTTCACCAATCACCCGAAGATATAGCATCCATCATCCGGGATGTGGCAACACAATTGACAGAGACGAGCGCCATCCACCACGTCGAGTTCTATGGTGCAGGCTGTGCCTTGCCTGATAAAAAGGCTATTGTGGCCGAGGCATTACAGAAAGCCTTGCCCGAATGTACCAATATTTACGTGTCGAGTGACCTTGAAGGAGCAGCCCGTGCCGTGTGCCAAAGCGAAGCGGGTATTGCCTGCATTTTAGGGACCGGTTCCAACTCGTGTCAGTTCGATGGCCAGCGCATCGTAGCCAATACCCCTTGTTTGGGATATATATTGGGCGATGAAGGAAGTGGAGCCGTCTTGGGCCGTACCCTGGCAAGCAACTGCTTCAAGGGACAACTTCCCCCACACTTGTGCAAAGCTTTCCTGACGGAATACAACCTCGACCAAGCCACCTTGCTCGAACGGGTCTATCGCCAGCCTTTAGCCAACCGCTTCCTGGCCAGTCTGACCCCATTCCTAAGCAAGTATCGCGAAGAACCCGCCATTCACGCACTGCTCATCGAAGAATTCACCCGCTTCTTAAGCCGCAATGTATTGGCCTACGACACCACACTGCCCGTCCATTTCGTCGGTTCTATCGCCTATTACTTCAGCGACGAACTGACCGAAGCCACCAATGCTCTCGGCCTTACAGTCGGCCGCATTCTGCGTGCCCCCATGGAAGGTTTGGCCCAATAAACACTTTGTAAATCTGTAATCATCTAATAAAGGAACCACCTAATGAAACTATTCAAATCTCTTATCAGCTTAGCCATCACACTGGCCATAAGCACCCCTTCTCGTCTGTCCGCACAGGATGAAACGACAACCACCACCCCAACAGACAAAACCAGCCTTATCAAAAACCCTTCCTTCGAAACAAATGGCACTTCAGGTTGGACGGTGAAGAACATGGCCACCCAAAGCAACTCGGTTTTCTCCATCAAAAATGGGACTTATTATGTAGAGACATGGGTCAGCATCGGACAAAAAATAGCAGATGCCTCCATCATACAGACACTCAGGAACCTGCCCCAAGGAAACTATACGCTGACAGCCAACGCCCTGCACATCCAACAAACAGGCAGTAACAGTACCGCTAACAGTGGGTCTGCACAGACTGGTGCCTACCTGGTTGCCGGATTGACCCGGACTCCCATCACCAGCATGAAGCAATACACCATATCCTTCTCAGTATTGAATGAGACGGAAAATGTTGAAATAGGTCTGGTGGCAGAGAATGCCACAGGAAACTACCTGTGTGTGGACAACTTCAAACTGCAATATACAGGAACAGTGTCCACAACCGACTATGCACAAGAATTGCAAAAATTAGTCAAACAAGGGCAAGCCATGTTGGACAAAGGAGTTCAAAACTCTGTTGCCGAAAAATTAGAGAAAGCCATACAGGGAGCAGAGACGGCTTTGCAAGGGAATGGTACTGACGATGCAGGAAACACCACTTATGACCAAACAGCCCTGACTGAAGCCAGAACCCAATTGCAAACGGCCTTGAAATCAGCAGAAGCGTCGCGCAAACTCTACGACACGCTACAAGGGCGCATCAACTATGCACTGAAGGTTATCGAATGGTGGGATGGCGAAGAGCATAAAGCCACCACATTGGCCATGTTGAAGAAAAGAGTGGAAGATTCACAAATAAAGGTGACCGACTACTCACTGACAACCACCCAACTCAACAATGCGACCAAGATTCTGAATGCCCAAATCAATGCCGTCGATAAGAAAATCTACTGCAGCCCCAGTGCCTGCGGTACCGAAGAGCAGCTGAACCAATCTTCCAGCCAATGGACCTACGAACGCAGCATGCAGTCCAAGCACTGGATTATCTTTTGGGAAGCCGGATACGGAACCACTCCGCCCAGTTCGGTAGAAAGCATCCTGAGCACAGCAGACCAAGTATTTGAATTTTATGCCAACGAGCTGAAGTTCATCACCATCAATCAAGGCAAGTCAAAAACAGACACCTATAAGATGATTATCCGCCTGCGCTACACCGATGAATGGGAAGCCAGCGGCAGCGGCATTGACAACGTCATCGGCCTGCTCACCCTCTCACGCTGGGCATACACATCGCGTGGCGGTCAAACGGTAGCCCATGAGATTGGCCACTGTTTCCAATACCAGACACACTGCGACAACAAAGACTGGAACGGATGGATGTATAACTGGGGATCCGGAAACTACAATGTTTTCTGGGAAATGTGCGCCCAGTGGCAAGCCTACAAATACTACCCCACCATGCAGTTCGACAATGAATGGTTGACAAACACCCTGAATGGCCTGCACAAGCACCCGCTGTGCGTGGATTTGCGATACAATAACTATTTCATTCAAGACTATTTCTGCCACAAACATGGCATGGACATCATCGGCCGCTTGTGGAACGAATCAAAGAGTCCCGAAGACCCCTTGCAAGCCTATATGCGCCTGACAATGGACGAAAACTTGAGCGAAACAGAAAAACTGGACCAACTGAATGATGAAATGTGGGAATACGGTGCCCGCATGACAACCTTCGACATGGACCCCATACGCTCCTTGGGAGCAAAAACGATAGGCCATCGTGCTCAAACAAAACTGTCCAAAGACAGCCAAGGATTCTGGAGCCCGACAGTAACAGACTGCATCGAGAATTTCGGCCACAATGCCATCCGCCTGAATGTCATGCCTGCTGGTAACACAGTGTACGCCGAGTTTATAGGGGAAGCAGAAAAGAACGGATACACAGCCTACAATACAACCCAAGCAGGCTGGAAATTTGGCTTCGTAGCCCTTCTACGCGACGGAACCCGCGTGTATGGCGACATTGCCGATGCCACATACAAGAATCCTACAGGAACCATAGCATTCCAATACCCCGCCAACTGTTCACACTTGTGGTTCGTTGTGAGCGGTGCACCCACCAGCTATTGGACGCGCGACTGGATTGATTGGGATGGAGTACAAGGCAATAAGGAACAGTGGCCCTACAAAGTCAAGTTCTACCAGACCAATGTGTATGGCAATGTCAACAACAACACCCTGCCAGCAGCCATAGAGGATGTGGAATTGGACGAAAGCCCCATCCCCGACAACAATGTTTACTCCATAACCGGACAATTGGTACGCCAAGGAAACACTTCGCTCCAAGGGCTGCCCCAAGGCATATATATTATAAATGGTAAGAAAGTTATCAAATAATCTATATCGGAAAGAAGACCTGATATTACAAAAGAGTAAAGAGTATTAGCATTTTAACCCGTTTTTTGTTGGTCATTCAAAGAAAAAGCAGTACCTTTGCGGCCGATTTAAGTTTAGTCAACATAATGTCTAACGTAATTAATTAAAAATTAAACACTTATTTTATTAATGGAAAAATTTAAGAATGTAGCTCCCATGGAAGATTTCAACTGGGATGCTTACGAAAACGGCGCTGCTGAGACAAACCTCAGCAAAGAAGAGTTGGAGAAGGCCTATGATGGTACTCTCAACAACGTAAACAACAATGAAGTTGTTGACGGAAAAGTTATTTCAATGAACAAGCGCGAGGTTGTTGTTAACATCGGTTACAAGTCAGACGGTATCATTCCCCTGAGCGAGTTCCGTTACAACCCCGAATTGGCAATCGGTGACACCGTAGAGGTTTACATCGAAAATCAGGAAGACAAGAAAGGTCAGTTGATCCTTTCTCACAAGAAGGCACGTGCTACACGCTCTTGGGATCGTGTAAACGCAGCTTTGGAGAACGAAGAAATCATCAAGGGTTACGTTAAGTGCCGCACGAAGGGTGGTATGATTGTTGACGTATTCGGTATCGAGGCATTCTTGCCCGGTTCACAGATTGACGTTAAGCCCATCCGCGACTATGACGTATTCGTTGACAAGACAATGGAGTTCAAGATTGTTAAGATCAATCAGGAGTTCAAGAACGTTGTGGTATCTCACAAGGCTCTTATCGAAGCTGAACTCGAACAGCAGAAGAAAGAAATCATCGGTAAACTTGAAAAAGGACAGGTACTTGAAGGTACTGTCAAGAACATCACAACCTATGGTGTATTCATCGACTTGGGTGGTGTTGACGGCTTGATTCATATCACAGACCTCTCTTGGGGCCGCGTAAGCGATCCGAAGGAAGTGGTTGAACTTGACCAGAAGATCAACGTGGTTATCCTCGACTTCGACGATGAGAAGAAGCGTATCGCTCTCGGCTTGAAGCAGTTGACTCCGCATCCTTGGGATGCTTTGGATGCTAACTTGACTGTTGGTGACAAGGTACAGGGTAAGGTTGTCGTTATGGCTGACTATGGTGCATTCATCGAAATTGCTCCGGGCGTAGAAGGTTTGATTCACGTATCAGAAATGTCATGGAGCCAGCACTTGCGCAGCGCTCAGGACTTCATGAAGGTAGGTGACACTGTAGAAGCTGTTATCTTGACTTTGGACCGCGACGAGCGTAAGATGTCACTCGGTATCAAGCAGCTGAAGCAGGATCCGTGGGAAGCTATCGAAGAGAAGTATCCCGTAGGAAGCAAGCACACTGCTAAGGTTCGTAACTTCACTAACTTCGGTGTATTCGTAGAAATCGAAGAGGGTGTTGACGGCCTCATCCACATCTCAGACCTTTCATGGACCAAGAAGGTTAAGCATCCTTCTGAATTCACTCAGATTGGTGCAGACATCGACGTACAGGTTCTCGAAATCGATAAGGACAACCGTCGCTTGAGCCTCGGCCACAAGCAGTTGGAAGAGAATCCTTGGGATGTATTCGAAACTGTATTCACAGTTGACTCTATCCACGAAGGTACCATCATCGAAATGCTTGACAAGGGTGCCGTTATCTCTTTGCCCTACGGCGTAGAAGGTTTCGCTACTCCCAAGCACCTCGTGAAGGAAGATGGCGCTCAGGCTCAGCTTGACGAGAAGCTCGAGTTCAAGGTAATCGAATTCAACAAGGAAGCTAAGCGCATCATTCTCTCTCACAGCCGCATCTTCGAAGATGTAGCCAAGGCTGAAGCTAAGGCTGAGAAGAAGGCTGCTGCCAAGAAGAACAACAAGAAGGAAGAGACTCCGATGATTCAGAATCAGGCAGCCTCAACCACACTTGGTGACATCGACGCTTTGGCAGCTTTGAAGGAACAGATGGAGAAAGGTAAGTAAGAACTCTTCAGTTGACAAAGAGTTTACATACATGAAAAGAAAGGCCGGTGAGAAAAGATATTTTCATCGGCCTTTTTACTTAGAATAATACCTTATTATAATTAATAAGAATGGAAAAGTTTGAAGTCCACATATTGGGATGCGGTTCAGCCCTGCCGACTACCCGCCACTTCCCCACCTCACAAATAGTGAACATACGCGAAAAGCTGTTCATGATAGACTGTGGTGAGGGAGCACAAATGCAATTGCGCCGTTCACGACTGAAGTTCAGCCGACTGAACCATATATTCATCAGTCATCTGCACGGCGACCATTGTTTCGGACTCATCGGACTCATTTCCACATTTGCCCTATTGGGCCGAACAGCTACCCTACACATTTACGCACATAAAGAATTGGAGGAATTGATGCGCCCTTGGCTCAACTACTTTTGCCACGGCATCGATTTTTCAGTAGAATTCCATGCATTTGACAGCAAGAAATCTGAAATTATCTATGACGACCGGTCGGTAACGGTAAGCACAATTCCCTTAAAACATCGCGTGCCATGCTGTGGATTCCTGTTTGCCGAAAAACAAACTCCCGACCATATCATTCGTGATATGATAGATTTCTATCAGATACCTACATACGAACTGAACCGAATCAAAAATGGCGGTGATTTCACAACTCCCGAAGGCAACATCATTCCCCACAGCCGATTGACTACACCTTCAAATCCGCCCCGTAAATATGCCTATTGTTCGGATACGATTTATCTGCCCGAGAACAAACCTCTGTTACAAGGCATTGACCTACTTTTCCATGAAGCGACTTTTGGTGGCGACAACGAAGCCCGCGCCAAGGAAACATTCCACAGCACAGCCAAACAGGCAGCGACTATGGCCAAAGAAACAGAAGCCAAGCAATTGCTCATCGGACATTTCAGTGCCCGATACGAGGACGAAAACATCTTGTTAAAAGAGGCTAAAAGCATCTTTCCAAACACTTTGTTGGCCAAAGAAAACCTCTGTGTTGAAATAAAACCATCCCCACGCCATTAAACCAAAGCCAGCAAAACAAGTCTATCTAAGCGGACAGCCCAAGAATGTAGCATGAAAGCAAACGACGAAGCAGCCCTCATCAAACAGTTGCAATGCCCGGAAACGCAACACAAGGCCTTTGAACAGGTGGTACGCCAATACAGTGAACAACTGTACTGGCAGATACGCCGTATGGTGCTTTCGCATGAAGACACCAACGACCTGTTGCAAAACACATTCATCAAGGCATGGAGCAACATCGACAGTTTCCGAGGAGATGCACGCCTGTCCACCTGGTTGTATCGTATTGCTTTGAACGAAACACTCACTTTCTTGGCTCATGAGAAAAACGTACAGACGTTGGACATAGACTCTCCTGAAGGCTCCATTGCTGACAAGCTGGAAGGAGATACATGGTTTGACGGAGACGATGCACAAAAACTATTGCAAGAGGCCATTCTGACCCTGCCCGACAAACAACGGTTAGTATTCAACCTGAAATACTTCGAAGAAATGAAATACGAAGAAATGTCGAAGCTGTTGGACACCAGTGTTGGAGCCTTGAAAGCCTCATATCATCTGGCTGTAACAAAAATAAGCAAATTTTTAGAGGATTACCTTTAAACCTTATAAAAGAATCTGTGTCAAAAGAATAACGAAAGAGACTATGGTAAATATGAAAGAAGAACAAGAAATCATCAAAAAGTGCGGAAAAGGCAATCCATTCAAAGTGCCCGAAGGCTACTTTGAGGATTTCACCCGTAACATGATGGCGCAACTTCCTGCTAAGGAAGATGCTAAAAACGATGAAGCTCAGACAGAGCCAAGAATCAAACCTTGGCAACGCATCAAGCCATTATTATACATGGCTGCCATGTTCATCGGCATGATTGTCTGTGTACGTGCCGTATTGGGCGAACACTCCAACAACACTGCCGACCAAACGGGCATCAATTTCGCGGCTTTGGAATACCTGTTGAACGAAGAAGGACAACTTAGCGACGAAGAACTTGCCACACTGGTGGACTATACAATGATGGATAATTACACCCTCTACCAGTACTTGACAGAAGTTGACTAAGCCCCTATCAATGAAATCACTAAAAAAGGAAGAGATATGAAACAAAGAATAACCCTGTTACTGACAATTCTATTTGTGGGTGTTGTAGCCATTGCACAACAACCCCGACAAAGGAAAGGTCCGGAGGAATTCAAGAAGGAATACCAGCAGTTCATAGCCAAACAAGCCAAACTTACAGCGGAAGAAGCTGCGGCCTTTTTTCCTATCTACAACGAATGTCAAGAGAAAAAGAATAAGCTGAACGGTCAAATATGGAAATTGCGAAGAGATACGTACAACAAAGAATTGACCGAGAAAGATTATCAGCGCATATTGGAAGAGATTGCCAAACTGCGCATTCAGATTGAAGAATTGGAAAAGACCTATCTTCCTCTTTACCACAAAGTCATATCCTACAAGAAGATTTTTGAGGTACAAGGAGCTGAAGCCCGATTCCACCGTGAATTACTGAAAAGCGTAAATCACCCCAACAGAAACAAAAAAAGATAAGAAATAGTTTTTAATATGATGATTGCAGTTGGTATTTAAGCCAACACATAAGAAAAGGACTTTCTGTGAAGAAAGTCCTTTTTTTGTTTTATATCCATACAATAATTACTGTACTTCTGAACGATTAACTCCGCATGCGTACCATATTTGTTCGGTTCGTGAGCGGAGTTAACTCTATCGGGAGTACCAGTTTTCCAACGTGACTTGGCCTTTCCTTTTACAACACCTTGACGGGGACATCAGGCAAATGACCGCTACGGATACGCCATTCGGCCGGATAGAGATTGTTGGCACGGTTACCGACATTTTTCACAAATCCGATTGGAACATTCCGATAAGCAAGCAATACATATCCACGGGGAACAGCCGCATCCAACACTACAGCCTCGTGACGCAAATAGGCAATAGCCGTTTCATAATCAACATCCACACGGGGGAATACAGCAGATGGCAGGTTCAAGCTCATGGCCAACGAATGATGGGGTACCCAATCTCGCCCTTTCAATGAAGCGACGGCAACCCCGGCATGCAGAACCGTCAGTTCACTCTTCAGTTGCTCCACTGCCCCACTCCACTGAAGGGGAATTGCCGATACTGTATCGTCTGACACACCCCATTCATACATCTCGGGGACAGCCAACCATTGCCGGCACTGTTCATACGAAGGAACGACTTTCTTTGCCTCCTTTCCCTTCGCATCTTTTCCTTTCCCCTTATTGTTTTTCTGCTTTTTCTTATCCTTTTCCACATTCCCGGCTACAGATTCCGCCCAAAAGGCCTGTTCACTCTCCACTGCATCACCCACAGGTTTGCGCATCACAGCCAAGAAGAAGCCTTCACCCCTGACGTGCGAAGGCAAAAAGCGATAGACGGGCAAGGATTGTCCTCCTTCCGTCAAGTCTCCTTTGATTCCCCACGCTTCATCCACCGGCACAGGCAAAGGCTCTGCTCCCAACTGCCGCACCATCCAACGGATATTCTCTTCGTCTTCCCACGTATTGTAGGTGCAAGTACTATAAACGAACAATCCGCCCGGTTTCAGACATTCCCATACATCAGCCACAATGCCACGCTGGCGTTGCCAACAGACATCCACATTCCCCATGCTCCACTCCGCCACCGACTCGGCATCCTTACGGAACATACCTTCTCCTGAACAGGGGACATCAGCCAGTATGACATCGAAGAAATGAGTCAAAGGAGCAAAATCGGCCGGTGCGTTCTGGGTGACCACCACGTCGGGATGTCCCCACTTCACCATGTTTTCAGCCAAGACCTGCGCACGGGTACGAATGATTTCATTGGACACCAACAGGCTTCCTTCGGGCAAAGCAGCACGAGCCAATGTAGATTTCCCGCCCGGTGCGGCACACAAATCGAGCATCCGGCAAGCACATGGTACATACTGACGCAACACACACTGGACAAACATCGACGATGCCTCCTGCACATAGTAACAGCCGGCATGAAACAACGGGTCAAACGTGAAAGCGGGCCGTTCAGACAGATATACCGCACCCGAAGCCCATGGAACTGGTTCTGCTGAAGCAGACAGTCCATCGCCCTGCCATTTCCAAGGATTCACACGGATGCTGACAGGCGGCTCTCCTTGCAAGGCTTCAGCCAATGCCTGATACTCTTCTTCGCCCAACAATCGGCGCATATTTTCTGAGAAATCTACCGGTAATTGCAACATAACAATTTTTCAATCTTAAATTTGTTGCAAAGATAAAGAAAAAGTGTACCTTTGCAACACAAAACCATAAAAGAATCAACCACATGAAACAATATCTTGACCTGCTCGACCGTATTCTGAAGGAAGGAGTACGCAAAGACGACCGTACAGGCACTGGCATTATCAGTGTCTTCGGACATCAGATGCGTTTCAATCTGGAGGAGGGATTCCCTCTGCTGACCACCAAAAAGCTCCACTTGAAATCCATCATACACGAACTGCTTTGGTTCCTGCAAGGCGACACCAACGTAAAATATCTGCAAGAAAACGGTGTACGCATCTGGAACGAATGGGCCGATCCCGAAACTGGTGATTTGGGCCACATCTATGGTTACCAATGGCGCTCATGGCCCGACTACAAGGGCGGACATATCGACCAGATAAAGGAAGCGGTAGAGACCATCAAGAACAATCCCACTTCGCGCCGCATCATTGTGAGTGCCTGGAACGTGGCCGACCTGGACAACATGAACCTTCCCCCGTGCCACGCCTTCTTCCAGTTCTATGTGGCCGACGGCCGCCTGAGCCTGCAACTCTACCAGCGCAGTGCCGACAGTTTTCTGGGTGTACCTTTCAACATAGCCTCTTACGCCTTGTTGCTGATGATGATGGCGCAAGTCACAGGCTTGAAGGCTGGCGACTTTGTACACACATTGGGCGACACACACATCTATCTTGACCATCTGGAGCAAGTGAAACTGCAACTCACCCGCGACCCGCGCCCACTGCCCACCATGCGCATCAATCCCGATGTGAAAGATATTTTCAGTTTCAAGTACGAAGATTTCCAACTTGAGAACTACGACCCCCATCCACACATTAAAGGAAAAGTTTCAGTATAATAATTCTGGTTCAAAGTTTAAGGTTCAAAGTTCCCAAAGATATGTGTTTGAACCTTGAACTTTAAACTTTGAACTTCAAACTTTGAACTTCAAACCCTATGATTTCCATCATCGTCTGCATAGCAAAGAACCGTGCCATCGGATTCGAAAACAAACTGCTCTATTGGTTGCCCAACGACCTGAAACGATTCAAACAGCTCACCACCGGACATACCATCGTCATGGGACGCCGCACGTTCGAATCGTTGCCCAAGGGAGCTTTGCCCAATCGTCGCAACGTCGTACTCTCGCGTCAGGCCGATGCCTGTTTCGAAGGAGCTGAACACTACACATCGTTGGAAGAGGCATTGACGCATTGCCGCCCCGATGAAGACATTTACATCATTGGTGGAGCTACCGTCTATCAACAGGCCATGCCCATAGCCGACCGTCTGCTTGTCACCCTTGTAGATGACACCCCCGCCGAAGCCGATGCATTCTTCCCACCCATCGAACCCGACGTATGGAAAGAGGTCGGTCGCGAAGAACACAGCATCGACGAAAAACATCTTTTCCACTACACTTTTGTTGATTACGAAAGAAAAGCACCCGCCATACAGCGTCCTCATTTGATGAAATAGGAACGGAATTAAAATGCGGAAATTATTACTGTGGAGTGTAAGGAATAAAGAATGAAGACGTGCCATAATAACTTTTTACATGACACAGAAACCCAGAAGTTCTCACACAAAAGAAGAATGACAGTTTTTCAGACAAAAGTACATAAGAACAAAAAGAGAGCAATTTATGCAAGCCCTTTATGTTCTTATGTACTTTTGTCCAAACAGAAGAAAAGTTCGCATCTTCTGCGTTTATTCAAGCCTTAACAATGCCTCGCACCGCGCTGGTCCTCAAAGACTATTCATTACATCACACCAAACGGTTTGTCGCCACATCGGGGAAGACGACGGTGGGTTTGAAGGTCTTGGCCTCCTCGAAGTCCATCTGTGCGTATGACATGATGATGACCACGTCGCCCACCTGCACCAACCGGGCGGCAGCCCCATTAAGACAGATGCATCCGCTTCCGCGCTCACCTTTTATTATATAGGTAACGAAACGTGCTCCGTTGTTGTTGTTCACAATGTGTACCTTCTCGCCTGCAATCAGGTTGGCAGCGTCCATCAAGTCTTCGTCGATGGTGATACTGCCCATGTAGTTGAGGTTGGCTTCGGTGACGTGCACACAGTGCAACTTGGATTTCAGTACTTCTATCAGCATGGTATCATTTATATCTAATATTATCAATCAGGCGGACTTCGCCACAGAACACAGTGATGCAACCGACAATGCCCTCAGCCTCGTCCCACGCACGGACAGTCTGCAAGGTGCGGTCGTCCACCACTTCGTAGTACTCCAACCGGAGACCTTCAATGGAAGCAATCCCTTCTTCTACAAAAACTTTTGTTTCGGCCAGAGTGTGTGATTTGGCAAACACC
Source organism: Bacteroidaceae bacterium (assembly GCA_017521285.1). Lineage (GTDB taxonomy): Bacteria > Bacteroidota > Bacteroidia > Bacteroidales > Bacteroidaceae > Phocaeicola_A. The sequence continues at coordinate 23,400 of JAFXDG010000100.1, forward strand.
TGACTTTCGAACAGGATGCGGCTGATGTTGAGCGCCGTCATGCGTTCATCAGCCGAAAGGCGCGTGTTACGGCTACTCATGGCAAGGCCGTCTGCCTCGCGCACAATGGGGCAACCTACAATTTCGAGAGGATACTGCATCTGGCGCACCATCTCGCGGATAATGGCCAACTGTTGGAAATCCTTCTCACCAAAGTAAGCACGGTGAGGTTGCACCATGTCGAACAGTTTGCTCACAATCTGACACACACCGTTGAAATGACCAGGTCGGAAAGCTCCCTCCATCACCGTGTCAAGCGGAGCGTATGAGAACGAGCGGGTATCCGGTTCGGGATAGACCTCCTCCACCGACGGGGCAAAGGCAATCGTCGCCCCCACCGACTGCAACAAACGGCAGTCAGCCTCCAGCGTGCGGGGATATTTCACCAAATCATTCTTGTCGTTGAACTGGGTAGGGTTCACAAAGATACTCACAACGGTCACGTCGTTCTCGGCCACACAGCGCTCGACCAACGAGGCATGACCGGCATGCAAAGCACCCATAGTCGGTACAAGACCCACCGTCTGCCCCATAGCTTTCAGGGCCGACAGTTCGGCTTGCAACTCTTTAATCGTCTGTATTATTTTCATCTCTCTTGAATCTGACAGTTCACCAAAACTGTGAAAAACGGTGCAAAGTAAGCTATAATTTGCCACATGGCGAAAGAAAACGGACGATTTATGCAGAAAAAGTTTCGCAACCCTTCTCAGAGGCACTCAAATAGCACTTAAAAATCAACGACTTAACAAAACATAACCTTTTATTAAGGTAGAAAAGCGGGCATAAGTCGCAATTTTTTCGTACCTTTGCACAATCTTTTGAGAAATACTTATCATAATGAAGGCAAAAAAGGTTTTATTCATAACCCAAGAAATCACCCCGTACGTCCCCGAGTCGCCCATGTCGGTCATCGGCCGCAGACTGCCACAAGCCGTTCAGGAGAAAGGACGTGAAATACGAACATTCACACCCAAATGGGGCATAATCAACGAACGTCGCAACCAGTTGCACGAGGTTATCCGCCTGAGCGGTATGAACATGATTATCGACGACACGGATCATCCGCTGATTATCAAAGTGGCCAGCATCCAATCGGCCCGTATGCAGGTGTACTTCATTGATAACGATGATTATTTCCACCCACGCCTGATGGCGACCGACGAAAACGGTGTTGAATACGACGACAACGACGAACGCGCCATTTTCTACGCCCGCGGAGTATTGGAGACAGTAAAGAAACTCCGCTGGTGTCCCGACATCATCCATTGCCACGGATGGATGTCAGCTCTGATTCCCATTTACATCAAGACAGCCTATCGCGACGAGCCTTCATTCCGCGATTCACGCGTAGTCTATTCCATGTACGAAGACGGATTCCACAACAGCCTGAAGGAGAACTTCACCAACCAATTGCTCATCAAGGACATGACAGCCGAACAGCTGGCAGGCATCAACACTCCCGTAGATGCCACCGAACTGAACCGGTTGGCCATCAAGTACAGCGACGGACTGATACAGAACAGCCCCGACGTACACCCCGAACTGATGGAATACGCCCAAGAATTAGGAGTGGCCACACTGCCTTATCAGGGAGAAGAGAACTACGTCGAAAGTTTCTGCAACTTCTACGACCAGGTATGGAGCGTAGGCAAGGTTGAGGAGGAAGAAGAGGAAGATTGATAACAGAAAGACATTCATCCCTATCTCCCCAAGACTTTTTTATCAATATAACTAACGTACAATGAAAAGAACCCATTACTGGATCATCCTGTCGATGATGCTGACCACTGTGTTTGCCGCTTGCGACGACACCACCGAAGGTCTGGGCCAAAACATGATGCCCAGCGAGGACAACATCAGCATCGCCCAAAAAGTCTATAGCGCCACCAGCCGTTCCTTGTTGGCCGGCGACTCCATCTTGGCCAAGACATCAACCGCCTACTTGGGCCGATACACCGACCCGACATACGGCACCTTCGAAGCCGACTTCCTGGCACAGTTCCATTGTGTGGAAGATTTCCAATTCCCCGAAACCATTGCCGGCGACACAGCCACTTCGGCCGAAGTGCGCCTCTACGTCAGTTCCTTCTTCGGTGACTCCATCAGCCCCAGCCACCTGAGCGTATATCCGCTGAACAAGGTGTTGGAGGAAGACCGGAACTACTACACCGACCTGAATCCCGAAGAGTACTACGATGCCACACAGACACCCTTGGCCTCGCGCCCTTATACGGCCGATGACAAGACACTCCCCGACTCTGTCACCGACGACAACAACTATGTGCCCTACATCCGCGTGCAGTTGCCCCGACAGTTCGGAACAGACATCATCCGCAAGTATCAGGAGAACCCCGCCTATTTCGCCAACACAGAAGCCTTCATCAACAACGTGTGCAAGGGTATGTACTTCAAGTGTGACCAAGGCGACGGAAGCATCCTCTACATTCATCAGGCGCAGCTGAACATCTCTTTCAAGTACTTTGTCAAGAGTAGCAGCGGAAAGGTGGATTCACTGGTAACTGTCATCGCACAGTTTGCCGGTACACAGGAGGTGATACAGGCCAACCGTTTCCAGACCGACAAGGAGAAACTGAAGGAACTGGTAGAACAGGACGGAAGCTGCACCTACCTGAAGACACCGGCCGGCATCTTCACCGAACTGACCCTGCCGATGGACGAGATTGCCGCGAACCATATCAATCAGGGCGACACGCTGAACTCCGTGAAACTGACCATCACCCGCTACAACGAATCGAACACAGCCGGTGGGGAAGCAGCCTTCAAAATGGGCGTTCCACAAACCATACTGATGGTGCGCAAGAAGGACATGTACACCTTCTTCGAAAAGAACCAGGTGGCCGACAACAAGACTTCGTATCTGGCATCGTATAACAGCAACTACAACACCTACTCCTTCAACAATCTGGCGCAACTCATCACCGAGTGCATCAGCGAAAAGAACAGCAACGGAGGTGTTGTGGATGAAGACTGGAACAAAGTGGTGCTGATACCCGTAGTGACCACCACCGACAACACCGGTAACGTGGTGACCATCCGCCACAACCTGAACCTGACCAGCGCCCGCCTGATGGGTGGATTCAACCCCGGCAACGAACTGCACGTGCGCATCACCTACAGCAAGTTCGACAAATAAGCCATCATTCAGGGGGAAAGGTCAAAGGTCGAAGGTCAAAGATTAAAACAAAATAAATAAGAGATGCACATCCAATCGGAGTACACCTCTTATTATTTAAGTTTCGCAAGCTCAACTTTCTGGAGCTACTTCCCTACGGTCAGTCGAAAATCTCTTCTGATTCTTACACTAAGGTATGGTCGCTTCGCTCAGAAGTTACAGACACCATACTTTGATTAAAAGATCAAAAGAGGTTTTCGATGAGCTTTAGCGAATAATAGCTTTGAACTCCATGTTAAATATAGTCGGAACTATCGTCTGAACTCCTACTTTAAAGTGGACTCATTTATTCATTGTATATTTCATAAAAAAGCGAACATGACACTGGACAGTCCTAAATTCAGTTTATTACTATTTCTTCTCAATATAACTATTGGTGTTGGTGCTCAAAATATACATAATCTTCCTTCGAAATGGAATGATTGGTCACAACATCCAAAACACTCGTTCTATAAAATCGAATCGGATACCACAACATCTTCAGATGGTGTGGTATTGAGAACGAGAGGTGATTGGAATGGTATTTTCGGAACATCTTACCCTATGTTCAACAAAGGCAAGAAGTCATTGAATGGGGAAGTGAAAATCAAATATAAAGTGGAAAAATGCAAAAAACTACTCCTGACACTTCATTCCATTGGAAAGAATGCAGATGTAATCAAGGCTGATACAATACATCTTCCCTTATCTGAAAATTGGGTAGAGCAATCCTATCCATTCTCTGTTGATTGCCAGTTCCTATTGAATGTGTCTATTGAAGCTGAAGGTTTGAATAAAAATCAATCGGGTAATGTTTCTCTTGCATATATAGATTTATATTCTGATGGTGTTTTACTTGACACTGAAGTCGAAAATGAGGCACTCAGTCAAGTACCTCTGTCTTCCATTAAACCTTGGGATGAAGTACTCCGCTCACCTATCATGGAGAAGAAAATCCTTGCTTTGGGCGAAACAGTACATGGTACACAGACCATAAATGACATGGCCATAGAACTGATTAAAGAGCGTATTCTGCACCATAACTGCAAACTTATTTTTCTTGAATTACCGTTGAGTTTAACTTTGTATATGAACAGGTATATTCATAACGACCCACGTTATACCATGGGACACATTACGGGAAAAATGGAGCATAGTTATAGCTTCAAATTAACACCACTTTTACAATGGGTCAAGGATTATAATGCAAAACACGGAAATGAAATAAGCATACTTGGGATTGATAACGAAATAAGTCTTATACCAAGTACAATGGATTTGTATGAATTCCTAAAGGAAATTGATACAGATGATGTTTTAGAACCGTTATACTATGATTTGATGTTCAAACTTGATTCTGCAAATGTGGATACGCGTATTGTCAATGGTATGTTCTCTGAGAAGGAATCCAAATTGATTCAATGCAGTATCAATAACTTAAGAAAGTATCAAACTCTGCATTTGAGGTTGATGCATCGCGATAAGGATATGGCAGAGACAATGCAATGGTTATGTGATATGTATCTTTCGTCCGATGAAAAAGCTACATTCTACGGACATTTTATGCATGCAAACTATCTGACATTGAATCCGGCATTTATACATAATAGCCCTTCATTGGGATTTTTCCTAAAAGAGAGGTATAAGGACGACTACGCATGTCTTGCAATATCTGCCACAGAAGGGGAAGCATGGTTTACGGATAATAATAACAATAGAGAGATATATCCCTTACAAAATGCTTCTGTTGGAAGTATTGAATATTATACAACCAATCCCAAGAATAATACAAAATCGAATATCTTTATAGAAGATTTTAATGCGAATGATGTATGTCGGATAAGAGCAATGGGAATTTTTAACAATACCAATCATTTTTCGGTTTGGATTCCTCAGAAGAGTATGGATGGAATAGTTGTTATCAATAAGGTAGCCTATACGGACAAGAAAATTGAATCAAGAGAAAAACTTGTTCTCAGCTATTGGATGGAAATTATGCAGGAATTAGTTAGAAAGAGAGATAGTAAAAAATAAAACAACAGACAGATAGAATTATTAACCTTAAGGATATATTTATGTATGCCATGATTATACTATTATTATTAATTATTTCATTTGCAATAATTTTTGCACAGGTGTTTACTTTGAAAGACATCTTTACACGCAACATAGATATGAACGATAAAATCTTTTGGGCATTCATCATATTGATGTTTTCCATCATTGGAGTAGCAGTTTATTACCTAGCCAAATATTTGGGCGTTCACAAAGAATCTGAATCCGTACAAGATGCCAACATGACTGTGGGAAAATCAGGGCTATCCAACATCAAACAGTTCATTTACATCTTATTGTTTTTTGGAATTATCACACTCATCACATTCTTAATAATTACCAGTGATGCTTTCATGGGTTTCTTAATATCTTTGTCTTGACAAGTAATGTCCTTCGCTTAATCTAAATAACTCTTTCAATATGCGATTAATAAAAGCTTTTCTACATACGTTCTTCTTTACAATATATTATTGGGTTGTTCTCAAGCTCCACAATCCGAGTGAAAGAGCAATTGATGCGTGGCGTGAAAATGGATACTACATGATATTTGGAATATTCACTTTTATCCTAATAAGACCCAGTGTATTCATATTCTATTGTATATATGTAGTCAGTGGATCTAAACTGACAGAGCAGGATGCCAATCTATGCGGCCATATGGCAATCTATGGCATAATCTTATACATGATATATGTCACTATACGATTAAAAAGAGAAAAATATATCGAAGGTATCATCCATGAGGTTCTATCGACAGATGAAGAGCTGATTAGGAAACGCTACAAATACACTTTATATACAGTGATCATACCTTTCATCTTATCCCCTTTGTGGGTGACGATGCTTCAAAAACTCTTGCAACATGTTATTGTACCGATGTTTTAAGGAAAAAACTGCCCCATTTCACACAGCTGGCTGCGATGACCGATACAGCCTGCTGTGTTGGCCATCGCAGCCTGCTGTATCGGCCAATGCAGCAGGCTGCGTGAAAAAGGGGATTCTGGCCCAACCTCTCCCGACGGAGAACAATTCACGGGAATCGGGATTATTTGTAATGACAATTCATTCACTCCTGTAAAGAAATCGAAAATACATCCTTCCTTCGCAACCTCAACCTTGGGATAAGGCAGGCTTACCCCAAGGCTGAGGTTACGTCATCCCAAGACTGAGTATCAGCCATTTATCACCCAAGTAGAATTTTTACTTATTTTCGTCCGAAAGAAAAGTCGTGCGCATATACGCGATTCTCGTGCGGTCAGTTTTGCATAAATATACAGTCGGATTGTATAATTATACACTTCCCC
>JAFXDG010000101.1 GCA_017521285.1 Bacteroidaceae bacterium
GAAGTATAGGGGAACAAACCCTCTGCATCGAACACATGGAGAGTGTCCACACCATAGGGCATCACTTGCTTTTCTACGCCGTCCAATCCGCTTCCTACGGCTACGGCTTCCAGCTGGCAACCCAATTGGTTGGCCAACTTGCGACCTTTGGTCAGGAGTTCGAGGCTCACGTCGGCAACGGTCTGGCCTTCAATCTCCAAATATACATATACGTTATTCATATAAATAATATTCAATTAAGGAGACCCACCCCAACCCTCCCTGTGAGGGAGGGAGCTTAAATCTACAGACTATCTTAAAGTCCTCCCTCACAGGGAGGATTTAGGTGGGTCTATCGTTATTCTTTATCCAATCGTATGATTCTCCAGCAATTCAACAATCAGTCCTTCGATGTCGGCATCGCTTCCGGTGAGCGTCTTGCTCTCCTTGGCTTGGAAAGAGATGTTCTGGATAGCCTTCACCTTGGTGGGTGAGCCGGAGAGACCGCATTGCTTCAAGTCGCCATCCACATCGGCCACGCTCCATTCGGTAATGTTCAGGTAGAGCAACTTGTCGTACAACTCGGCATAGGGCAGAGCGGCACCTTCCTTGGTGATGGCTGCTTTCTCTTGAGCACCGAGTGCACGCTTGTATTTCATTACTAACTTGGCATTGCGCGGACGGCAGGGGGCTGCACTTCCGTTTACGGTGATGACGATGGGCAGAGGACCTTCTACGGTCTCAACACCGCCATCGATGTGGCGCTTCACGGTGATGCGCTTGTCGGCAAGGTTCACATCAAGGATTTCCTCGGCGTATGTAATCTGTGTCAATCCCAACTTCTCGGCTACCTGAGGACCTACCTGAGCCGTATCTCCGTCGATGGCTTGGCGACCACCGATGATGATGTCATATTCTCCAATCTTCTTGATTGCCGTAGCCAAAGCGTATGAAGTGGCGAGTGTGTCGGCACCTGCAAAAGCACGGTCGGTCAACAGATAACCTGTGTCAGCTCCACGGAAAAGACCTTCGCGAATCACTTCAGCAGCACGTCCGGGTCCCATGGTCAGGATGGTTACGGTAGAACCCGGGTGGGCATCTTTCAGTCTCAGAGCCTGTTCCAATGCGTTCAGGTCTTCAGGATTGAAGATGGCAGGCAGGGCGGCACGGTTTACGGTACCCTCTGCGGTCATGGCATCTTTCCCCACATTGCGTGTGTCGGGTACTTGCTTTGCCAATACTACAATTTTCAAACTCATCTTACTTATTAGTTTTAAAATTAATGTTTGTTTATATTCAATCTCAGTCGAGCCCCCATGTACGTGTCGTCGGGACACAATGCGGGCTATCAGTTGGCAAATGTACGCAAAACCCTCCAACTGACAAAGACTTTCGGAATAAAACTGCACACTTTTCTGCTTTTTGAGCAAAAGAGGGCCGATTTTTTTCTCCGTAAGGAAAAAATTTTTCTCAGGTAAGGGAGAAAAAACTCGCTCGTAGGAGTGAAAATCAATGCATTTGAATAGGGTAGAAACAGGTGCCGTATGAATCATGTTCATGCGTCGGATGAATTTTATACGATTGTGTGGAGAATATTTTTCAAAAAAGTTTGGTGGCTTTTTTCAAAAAGTGTACTTTTGTAAACAAATAATTATAATGTATTGCCATGAAGATACTGCTTGTTGAAGACGAACCTGCTTTGCAGGAGGTGGTGCGCGCCTCGTTGGAGAAGGAGCGCTATGTGGTGGAGGTGGCCGACACGTGCATATCCGCCATGCGCAAGGTGAATGCCTATGCCTACGATTGCATCCTGCTTGACATCATGTTGCCCGATGGGAGTGGCTTGCAACTGCTTGAGCACTTGAAGAAGTTGCAGAAGCAGGAGAGTGTCATCATCATCTCGGCCAAAGACTCGCTGGACGACAAGGTGGCCGGCCTTGAATTGGGGGCCGACGACTACCTGCCCAAACCCTTCCACCTGGCTGAACTTCACGCCCGCATCCGTAGTGTCATCCGTCGTGGCCAACGGGGAGGCGACTTGAACATCAGCATAGGAAATCTCACTATCGACCCCGACAAACATCGCGTCAGCGTAGGTGGACAAGTGCTCGATTTGGGGCGCAAGGAGTATGACATCCTGCTCTATTTTGTCAACCGTCGTGGACACCTGGTGAAGAAAGAGGTGCTGGCCGAAGCCGTATGGGGAGACGATATGGATCAGGCGGACAACTACGATTTCATCTATGCCCAATTGAAAAATCTCCGTCGGAAACTTGCCTCTGCCGGTGCCGAGGTGGAGATAAAGACGGTGTATGGATTCGGATATAAACTTGTAAAATAGAGCCCCTCCCCCTTACCCCTCCCAAGTGAGGGGAGTAGATAGTTCAGAACATTTTACTCCCACCCCTTGGGGAGGGTAAGGGGAGGGGTCCGAGAGCAATAGCTTATGACCCTCACAACCCGCATCATCCGCCGAGTATCGGCTTTCCTGTTCGTAGTGCTCACTCTGTGGTCAGTACTCTTCTACCTTGTCATGATGGACGAAATCACCGACGAGGTGGACGACGCCATTGACCTGTATGCCGAAAACGTCATCACCCGCTACTTGGCCGGAAAAGAGCTTCCCGACACCGACAACGGGACAAACAACAGCTACCACATCCATCAGGTGACGGAGGAGTATGCCCGCTCGCATCCGCACTTCTCATACACCGACGAGACACTCTACATTGCCGACAAGCACGAAGCTGAGCCGGCGCGTGTGATGAAGACCATCTTCCGCAATGCAACGGGGGAGTGGATGGAGCTTACCGTCATTACCCCCACCATCGAGAAGAAAGACCTGATGGAGTCTATCGCCTACTGGATATTGGGCTTGTACCTGGCCGTGGTGCTCACCATCATTGTCGTGAATGCATGGGTTATCCGTCGTTCGATGCGTCCGCTTTACCGCTTGCTCGGATGGCTCGATCGATACAACATCAATGAGCAGACAGAGCCGATAGACAATCCCACTACGGTGACTGAATTTCAGACTCTGAACGAGGCTATCCAACGCTTTTCGCAAAGGAATCGTGAACTCTTCGAACAACAGAAGCGCTTCATCGGTGATGCTTCACACGAGCTTCAGACGCCTATTGCCATCTGTCAGAACCGCCTCGAAATGCTTTGCGACGCTGACCTTACCGAAGAGCAGATGGGCGAGGTTTTCAAAACCCTTCAGACACTGGAGCACATGTCAGAGCTGAACCGCTCGCTCCTGCTTCTCTCCAAGATTGACAATCGCCAGTACCTCGACACCATCCCCGTGGACATGGCCTCCCTCATCAGTCAGACACAGAGCGAATACCGCCGTATGGCCATAGAGCGCAAGGTGAAAGTGACTATCGGAGAAGATGCCCGCCCCGTGTGGACAATGAATCCCACTCTTGCCAAAGTGCTTGTCCACAACCTCTATCGCAATGCGCTTGTCCACAATCTGACCGAAGGCGATGGAGAATTGCATATATATATAGGTACGCGTGAAATCTCGTTCACAAACACCGGCTCACCCGTGGCCCTCGACCGTGAGCACATCTTCGACCGGTTCTACAAGGAAGGTGGGCGCGAAGGTTCCAGTGGCCTTGGCCTTGCCATCGTGAAAGCCATCTGCGACACGAGCGGATTGGTGGTTGGATATGACTTCGTGGAGGGAAGGCATAGGTTTGGGGTGAGTGTCCTTTAACTCCTTTAACTTCTGAATAAACTCCCTTTTTTTTAAAAAAAAACTCGCAAAAACATTCTTTTTTCAGATTCATTTCAGATTCACTCCCTACCTTTGCATCAGAAACATTGAACAAAGAGTATTAACTGATAAAAAAAGTAAGATTATGAAAAAGGTATTATTTGCTATCGTATGTTTGTTTGCACTGAGTACTCAAACCTTCGCAGACCGCCCCGTTGAGAAGTCACAACTTCCTGTTAAGGCGCAGGAGTTCTTGAAGAAACATTTCTCCAACGTGGAGGTGTCGTATGCCAAGCAGGACAACGACTGGTTCGAGCGCGACTACACCGTGGTGTTGACCAATGGTGACAAGTTGGAGTTCAGCAGCAAAGGCGAATGGAAAGATGTGGATTGCGAACACAACCAAGTGCCCGAGGCAATCGTCCCCGCCACTATCCGCAAATATTTGAGCGAGAATCAGAAGGGACACCGCGTGGTGGAAATCAAGAAAGAGCGTCGCCACTACGATGTGAAACTGAGCAACAAGTTGGAGATGGAGTTCAGCCTTGATGGCAAGTTGTTGAGATATGATTGACGAATATTGAGGAAATTTTTCTTCTTAGGAATGTAGAAGTATAGGAGTGACGCTTCACTCCTACACTCCTGCCTCCTGTACTCCTTAAAAAAAACAAAATATTTCTTCAATTGAAAACTTTTCCCTATCTTCGCACAATCAATTTATTGTTAACTTTAAAAAAAATAAGAATATTATGAGCAAGAGTTTGAAAGGAACACAGACAGAGAAGAACCTCGGCATTTCATTCGCCGGTGAGTCACAAGCACGTATGCGTTATACATATTTTGCCAGCGCAGCCAAGAAAGAAGGTTACGAACAGATTGCAGCCATCTTCCAAGAGACAGCTGATCAGGAGAAGGAACACGCCAAGCGCATGTTCAAGTGGTTGGAAGGTGGCATGGTGGAAATCACAGCCAGCTATCCCTCAGGTGTGATTGGCACCACGTTGGAAAACCTGAAGGCCGCTGCTGCAGGTGAAAACGAAGAGTGGTCAATGGACTATCCCAAGTTTGCCGACATTGCCGACGAAGAAGGTTTCCCCGCCATCGCCAAGATGTATCGCGAAATTGCCATTGCCGAGAAGGGACACGAAGAGCGTTACCTCGCCTTGGCCAAGAACGTGGAGGAAGGCAAAGTATTCGTCAAGGATGAAGAAGTTACATGGCAATGCCGCAATTGTGGATACATCCACACCGGTAAGGAAGCTCCCAAGGCATGTCCCGCCTGCGCACATCCTCAGGCTTACTTCGAAGTGATGAAGACAAACTATTAAAGCTCTTATAACCAGCACACGTGTTATAAAGCGAAACTCCCCGCAATCAGCTCTTGGATTTCTCCATGAGCCGGTTGCGGGGACTTTTTTTTGTAGTGACAAGAGTGGAATACCATATATAATTGCTACTTTTGCAGAATAAACCCAAAAAAGAGACAACAACAGAGATACAATGAAATATGCAATTATAGGAACCGGTGCCGTAGGCGGATACTATGGCGGACGGTTGGCACAGGCGGGAAACGATGTGCATTTCTTGCTGCATTCTGATTATGAGTATGTGTGTGAACATGGCTTTCAGGTCGATTCGTGCGATGGCTCCTTTCACTTGGATGCTCCGAATGTTTACCGTTCGACCTCCGAAATGCCGCAGGCCGATGTGGTAATCGTCGCATTGAAGACCACGCGCAACCATGTGTTGACGGAATTGCTCCCCCCGCTTCTTCACCCCGAGACCCTGGTGCTCCTTATCCAGAATGGCATAGGGCCCGAACCTCTCCTCCAGCAACAGTTCCCCAATCTCTATTTGGCAGCAGGCTTGGCCTTCATCTGCTCGGCCAAGACAGAGCCGGGGCGGGTGAACCACCAGTGCTATGGCAGCATCAATATAGGCAACTATTCGTGCAAGAACGGGCTGATTGTTGACCATCTGATACAGGACTTTACACAGGCAGGCATCAAGGCCGCTTCCATTGAATACCACGAAGCCCGTTGGAAAAAAGCTGTGTGGAATATGCCATTCAATGGTATGACCGTAGTGATGAACGCCCAGACGGACCAATTGCTGGCCAATCCATCCACCATGCAGCTTATCCGTCGGCAGATGATGGAAGTCATAGGCGCAGCACAGGCTTTGGGTGTAAAGGGGTTGGATGCCTCCTTTGCTGACCGTATGATTGAAATGACCCTGAGCATGACCCCCTATTCCCCGTCGATGAAACTCGATTACGACTTCAATCGCCCGATGGAAATAGATTACCTCTACACCCATGCCATAGCCGAAGCCCACCGTGTGGGTTATGCCATGCCCTCTTTGGAAATGTTGGAGGCACAACTCCGATTCCTGCAAGAGAAGAATTCGTTGAGGGGGTGAATGTTGCAACGCAATCGTTTATGCGTTTATGCGTTTATGCGTTGATGCGTTTATGCGTTGATGCGTTGAGGGGTTGATGGCGATGGCTGATGGCTCAAGGTTCATGCTGTCTCTGTCATTCTGAGCATCGCGAAGAATCTGTAAACGCAAGCAGAAGTATCTACAACTCATGCTACGAAAAACAGGGCTTTGGGCTATTCGTCATTGGTAGCGGAGTTTGCGGAGTCGAAGAATCTATAGCCACAAGACTATTATTAAAATGTTTCGCCTGATAGACCCACTTTTCGCCTTTGGCTCAACAAAACCTCTTTTGATTATTTCATTAAGGTATAGTCGACTACGCTCAGGGTGACAGAGACGGCATGAAGTCTTTCATCCCTACACCTTTATCCTTTTGTTAACGAACCTTAGCCTTGGGATGTCCCTCCCTTACCTTTGGGATAGGCACCCTTCATCCCTGTGGTAAGTATTGCTCTTGTGTGTGTCAAAATGCTTCTTTTATTCTTTAGACGCGGATGACGCGGATGACGCAGATAAATTATAACCTAATGGGGTATAATAATCAATTCAACTTTCGCAAGTAGCTTTTCTATGCTGTCTATGTCATTCTGAGGACGATAGGAAGAAGAATCTGAATACGTCAGCACAGTTAGCTTTGCTTACGTTCACAGATCCTTCACTGCGTTCAGGATGACAGAGACCGTCAGGATGCTGGAGCATAAGGGGGACCACTTGCGAAACTTAAATAATCAAGAAATAATCCGCGTCGTCCGCGTCATCTGCGTCTAAAAAGTCAATTGTGACACACCCTCTTGAGGGGCAGCCTACATGCAGCTCGCCACTCCCAGGCTCGTTCCGATGGCGGTCAGAATCGTGATGAGTGTCTGAATCACCAGTTTCCAAATGTCTCGCTTTTCCATAGTTCCAATTACAATTTACCA
>JAFXDG010000102.1 GCA_017521285.1 Bacteroidaceae bacterium
ATACCATGATGCCCACAATCAATAATGGCACAAAAATCACGTCAACAATCCATAAAAAAGATAAAACAGATGCAATAAACAGCCCAAAAAAGTTGTAATTTCATACAACTATATATATCTTTGCGGCATGAGAAGAATTATAACCTTCAAAAGGTATTTCGCAGATTTTATGGCTAAACTTTCTGTACAAGAACAACAGAAAATAGCCCGAGCCTTGTCTCTGTTCAAGACAGAAGACAAGATTCCGCACCATTACATCAAGTTCATACGTGATGGAGTGTATGAGTTTCGGGTTAATTTCGGCAACAATGAATTACGGATATTCTTTATCTATGATGGTGACACCATTGTTGTATTGTTCAATGGTTTCAAGAAGAAAACCCAGAAAACACCTAAAAGCGAAATAGACAAAGCCGTTAAACTAAAAGATGAGTATTATGCAATTAAAGGAAATCAGTAAGGACATCTATGATGTGGATGCTTGGTTGGACGATAGTCTGGGCAAGCCGGGAACTCCTGAGCGAGAAAGGAATACCGAAAAGGCTTGGGAAGAATACAATGCACAGATATTGCTGGACGCCCGTAAGAATGCAGGTCTCACCCAATCTGAACTGGCCAAGCGTATCGGTGCAGAGAAGGGATATATTTCGAGAATCGAACGAGGACTGATTGTCCCCTCCGTTTCCACCCTTTACCGCATAGCAGCCGCCATGGGGCTTACGGTGGAATTACGACCCATGTAAATACCCACAAGGGGCAACCAACGAGGTTCCCCTTATGGGTTTTCATGACCCTCAAACTCAATTTTGCTTCTTTTTGGGAACGATATATTTGTTAACACAAAAATTTGCTCCCCCTTGTGAAGGGGGAGATAAAAGTGTCAACAAGTATATTATCACCTCTTTTTTTGTCACGTTACATTTTCCTAACGCACCATTCGATTGCAACATCACCTCACCTCCCGAAACTCCATCACATCGAGCATCGAAAACATGACATCATCGATTACACTATGCCAACTTTGGTGGAAGTGCCCGTAATACCAATGTGTCAAGGGATGGGCATCGTGCTTCAGGCGGTCGAACAATGCATCCATCGTTTCACGTTCCGCACGGACATCGTCTAACAATGAGGCATCCGACGAGGCAAATTGCATCAGAAAACTCTTGTTTTGCATTTCGCAAAACGAAGGGGCGGTATGGGTTATCACGGTGTCGACGGCAAACTTTTCGTTGATTTCACGCAATCGGACATCGTCATACACCGGGGCTTCGTCCGCCCAATAGTAATGCTTGGCAAGACGATTCTCCGTGGAAGGATGATGTGCATGAGATGTCCTCTTCCGGTCGGCCTCCCATTTGTCAAGTCGATAACGGCGGTCGATGGAAATGGCACCTCCCACACACAGGATGGTATGTCCGCAAGCCTGAATGACCGAATAGTCGGGTACGGCCATCATACGGCGATGCTTGAAAGTACTCCCGTCAAAATAAGCGGGATTATCGTGGTTTCCACGCACAAAGACTATCCAGTTGTTGGCCTCGGACAAACGTTTGGCATTACGCTTCACCATGTCTTCGTAATACCCCGGATTCTCGAAACCAAAGCCACAATCACCGGCCACAATGAGCAAAGTATCCCGCATCTGATATTGCACACAAGCTTTGAATACCAGATGATTGAAGTCACCATGGATGTCTCCTGAAACCACGATGCTTTTGGCGGAAGGGAATTTCATATACATCTGAGTTTGATTTTAAGTGTTCTACATGTGGCATCCTCACCCACTCACTCATTCCGTTGGTTAATCAGATTCACCACCACCTTCACCATTACATCCTTTTCCTCGGTGCGGCTCTCGGCAATCATCAGCGTAAGGGCTACGAGGGTATTGTCGGCAATGCGTTTCGAACCATCAGGACGATAAAGAATGTCGTTGTTGTTCAGGAACCAAAGGAACAGGGTGGCGGCTATGCGCTTGTTGCCATCGCTGAACGAGTGGTTCTTGGTGACAAGGTAGAGAAGTATGGCGGCTTTCTCTTCCACCGAAGGATAGAGTTCCTCGCCTCCGAAAGTCTGATATATCTGCCCGATGCTACTCTTGAAGGAATCGTCCTTCTCATTGCCAAACCATTGGCTACCACCGAACTTGTCGTGCAGACGACGGATTTCGGCCATGGCATTCTCGTAGGTAGCACGGAAGGGTTCCTTGGAGGTGGTGCGTTCGATGGTAAGGCGTTCGTAGTCGTAATTGTCAAGCGTGTCGAGAGCATAGGTGTAATCCACCACCACATCGAACAGAGCTTGTCCATCGGTCGTAGCGGTGATGTCCTGATGCTGGAGGGTTCGGCCCACCACCTGCACCAATTGGCGAAGCTCGCCCAACTGACCGCGACGCAAGCGGTCGTTCACGGCATAGCCTTTCACCAAGTATTCTTTCAGAACCTTGTTGGCCCATCGGCGGAATTGTACACCTCGCTGGCTCTTTACGCGATAGCCTACGGAGATGATGACATCGAGATTGTAGAAAACCACTTCTTGTACTTGTGTTTTCCCTTCCATAGCTCCATGTCGAGTGGTATGTGCAATTTTTGCACACACCTCTTCCCGGTTCAATTCACCTTCCTTGAACACATTATTGATGTGTCGGGTGATAACTGTTCTGTCCTTCTGAAACAGCTCAGCCATCTGTGCTTGAGTCAGCCACACGGTATCATTCTCCATGCGGACATCCACCCGTGTCTGTCCGTCTTCGGTCTGATAGATGATTATTTGGTTGTTTTCGTTCATATCCTTCACTTATTTCGGTTTTCCAACTACTCCAGCAAACAGGAAAAAGAGCTTATCCAAAGCCGATGGAAGCGGTATTCTTATCGAGTTTGCCCATATCCGCTTGTCTTTATCTATTCTACAAATTTAGCGAAAGATCTCGGGAATACAAAAAGATATGACTAAAAAATTTCAACCTGCTGGTCTATTACAAACAATAGACCGTAAACACGTAAACAGTAAACAGAAGTTTGAAAAGAGAGGTGAAACCTTTTAAAATATACTTATATATCTATATATAATTATATATATAGATATATAAAATTTTCTTCCCACTTTCCTTGATTTTAAATTTACTGTTTACTGTTTACGCGTTTACACCCTACAGGAGGCTTGGAAGCGTTTCGGGGAAAACATTTCCGCATTTCGAGGCAATCGCCTAAAGGTTTTGTAAAAGGGAAATAAAAGCACTTTTTCACGCAAAATAAAGTCTATTTCTCTTGCATTTCCGATTTTAGTTTTGTATCTTTGCAATGTCATCCGGAAGACAAAATCAATTGTCATCCAGAGGAGCAAAGCGACGAAGGATCTCGATGACATATCACGTGGATGCACACGAGATTCCTCCTCCCTTCGGTCGTCTGAATGACAGATAGTATCAACCCTTAAAAACACAAACTAAAACTATGGCAAGATCAGTAACCTATTCAGTTGTTCCGCGTCGTAACCCTTCCGAAAAGGGAACCCCACCGAAATTCTATGCCCAGGCACAGGCCCGTGGCGATGTCAGCCTCCGCGAGATGGCGGAGCGAATCCAGACCTCGTGTACCGTACACAAGAGTGACGTGTATGCCGTGCTCGTAGCCCTCGAAGACGTGGTGGCGGATGCCATCCAGAACGGCGAAATCGTCCGTCTGGGCGACCTCTGTACCCTCCAGGTGAGCCTCAGCGGCAAGGGTGCCCTCAGCGAGGAAGAGTACACCACCGACCTCATCAAGCGTGCGAAAATCAACTTCCGTCCCGGTGCGGTGTTGGCCAATGCACTGGTTTCGCTCAGCTACTCGAAGGTGCGCGTGAAGTACACCAAGGAGGAGGCTTCCGGCGAAGGTGAGGAAGACACTTCGGGTGATGAGGAAGCGTGATGCTTCCGCCTCCCCCTCGTGAAGGGGGAGGGCACGGAGTGCCAAGGGGGATGTTTCATAGGATATGCCATACAGGATAGCATGATACTAAATGTTTACCATGTCCTGAGGAACATCCCCTGCCCCCTTCACAAGGGGGGAGAGAAACATCATAAATCATAATTCATAAATCATAAATCATAAATCAAAAAGCCATGAAAAAAGAACTTTGGAGTAAAATCATCAACATCGTGATTACCGTATTGACCGCAATTGCCACCACCTTTGGCATGACTTCCTGTTTAGGAATGTAACCTGACACATGATGAGCGGAGTTTAGAATGGCTAATAATCAGTATTCAAGTCAACAAACTACCGCTCATTATTTGCTTATCCCAATAATTCGCCGTATCTTTACACCCTAGAATATTCTTATAAATCTTTTTAATAAAACCTACATGAAGAAAATTTTCAAAATGGTGTGCATGGCTCTCACATTGGGCATCATGACATCTTGCGGACCACAGGCGTCCGTGTCCGAAAAGGCGTACAATCAGGGCATCAACCTGATTCCTGCCCCGGTATCTCTCCAACAACAGGAAGGTAAGTTCGAATTGAC
>JAFXDG010000103.1 GCA_017521285.1 Bacteroidaceae bacterium
ATTTTTCCTCCCTGAGGATGAGATACCCCGCTATTGGTATAACATTCAGGCTGACATGGTGAACAAGCCCATGCCGCCCTTGAATCCGCAGACAAAGGAGCCTTTGAAACCCGAAGACCTTTATCCTATCTTCGCTAAGGAGCTTTGTCATCAGGAACTGGATCAGGAGAATGCCTGGATAGAGATTCCCGAACCCGTGCGTGAGTATTACAAGTATTGGCGTTCCACTCCGTTGGTGCGTGCCTATGGTTTGGAGAAGGCATTGGGAACTCCTGCGCACATCTATTTCAAGAACGAGAGTGTAAGCCCCATCGGTTCGCACAAACTGAACTCAGCCATTCCGCAGGCTTACTATTGCCAGCAGGAGGGTGTCACCAACGTCACTACCGAGACGGGTGCCGGCCAGTGGGGAGCAGCTCTTTCCTATGCCGCCAAGCTTTTCGGATTGGAGGCTGCCGTCTATCAGGTGAAAATCAGTTATAACCAAAAACCCTACCGACGCAGCATCATGCAGACCTTTGGTGCACAGGTTACTCCCTCGCCATCTATGTCCACCCGTGCAGGTAAGGATATCCTGACGCAGACCCCCAATCATCAGGGGTCGCTCGGTACCGCCATCTCCGAAGCCATCGAGTTGGCACGTACCACTCCTAATTGTAAATATACCCTAGGTTCAGTGCTCAGCCACGTATCCTTGCATCAGACCATCATCGGCCTTGAAGCTGAGAAACAGATGGAGATGGCCGGTGAGTATCCCGATGTGGTGATAGGTTGCTTTGGTGGCGGTTCCAACTTTGCTGGTATCAGCTTCCCCTTCATGCGCCACACCATCAAGGAGGGACGCAAGACCCGCTTTGTGGCTGCCGAACCGGCTTCGTGTCCCAAACTAACCCGTGGAAAGTTCCAGTACGACTTTGCCGACGAGGCAGGCTATACCCCCTTGCTTCCTATGTACACGCTCGGTCACAAGTTTGCTCCTGCCAACATCCATGCCGGTGGGCTCCGCTTCCATGGTGCAGGCGTCATCGTTTCCCAGCTGTTGAAAGACGGTCTGATGGAGGCTGTTGACATTCCTCAGCTCGAGACTTTTGAGACCGGTGTCCTCTTTGCTCGTGCCGAGGGTATCATCCCAGCTCCCGAATCGTGCCATGCCATCGCTGCTGCTGTACGCGAGGCCAAGAAGTGCATCGAGACAGGTGAGGAGAAAGTCATTCTCTTCAACCTCTCAGGACACGGTTTGGTTGATATGGCCTCTTATGACCAATATCTTGCTGGCAATCTCATGAACTATGACCTTCCCGATGAAGTTATCGAGAAGAGCTTGGGAGAATAAGTGTCAGTTGATGAAAGTTTTTGGACGCGGATAAATAATTAAGTTTAAGGTTCAAAGTTTAAAGTTCAAGGTTCAAAGTTCAAACCATTCTCCTCGCGTTTGAACTTTGAACCTTGAACTGTTCTCACCCCTTGCAAATCTCATCCGCCGGACGGGCCGTTGCAGTTTTCCATACGCGCCAGCCGATGCAGAGGGCGACTAGCAGGGCGACGAGGAGGAAGATGCCGATGTAAATCCACCACGAGATTTCGGTCTGTACCACGTACTGCTCCAGCCACGGTTTCATGCAGACATAACCGATAGGGAAAGCCACCACAGCTGCCACGGCTTGCAGGGTCATGTATTCGAGGAAGAACATGTCGAGGATGTCCTTCACCGTAGCTCCGTGTACCTTGCGGATGGCGATTTCTTTGCGGCGTTGCTCACAGGTGAGCATAATCATTGACCACACGCCGAAAAGAGCAATGAGGATGCAGACACCGGTGGTGATGGTGAGGAGCGTCTGTAGGTTGTCTTCCGACCTCAGATTCTCGCTGTATTTCTCGGTACACGAACCGAAGTAAGCGTATAGCAAATCTCCGTTCTGTCTGAGTTTCTCTAATTTCTCCTTCAGAGTCGGCCATGTTCCTGGGTGGTATCTGACGACGAGGGCGATGGGGAGTTTGTATCCCTCCCGGGATGGCTTGTACCATTGGTCGTAATAGATGTCATTAAAGAACACACAAGGTGCCGTTGGGGTGGTGGGGGAGAGGTTTTTGAAGTCTTTCACTACTCCTATCACAGAGTATATATGATACGATTTTCCTATCGGATTCTCCCATCCCATGAGCTTGACAAATGTTTCGTTCACCACAATGGACTGTTTGTCGCTCTCTTCGTTGGGCCAACGTCCTTCTAACAGTTGCAGACCATAGAAGCGGCAGTACCCTTCGTTGCCCCAATAATTATAGTAATACACCGATTCGGTAAGTTGGGGACATCTTTCAGGAGTAAGTTTGCTACGGCCACCGGTATTGGGGTAAATGCAGCTGTGGGTAAAGAAAACGGTATCAACCTCGGGCTGTTGTTTCAAGAATTCAAAAGTGGCCGTCTTCACATCGTCCGTATCGGCAGCCATACTGATGAAACCAATGTTCGCACGATTGAATCCCAGGTCGCCTTGGCGCAGGGTGTGGAGCTGTTTCATCAGTACTACCACACAGAAGATACAACACATGGCAATGGCCAACTGTGCCCCCGTGCTGATGCGTCGGAAAAGGTTGTAATGGCTGAGTGCTCCCACGCCCGTGACAACACTCTGCAAGGACTGGCGGCGGAAGTACCAGATGAATGGCAGGGAGAGGAGCAACGACGCACCCACCACCATCGTCATGTAAAGGAGGCTTTCGCGCTGGATGTAGCCCAACTCTTCGGGGAGTGTGGCCAGCGTCCTGAACCAGCCAAGCGACAGCTTCAATGCACTGTTGCCGAAGAACATGGCGATGAGGAGCAGCAGACCGTACTCCGTGAGGAATTGCACCATCAGGTTGCCTCCCGTGGCACCGAATACTGTGCGCAGGGCTATCTCGCGCTGTCGGATGAAGAGGCGGTTGATGAACATGGTCAGGTAGTTCAGCAGGCCACACAGGATGAGCACCCCGCCTGCAATGGCAAACAGGTAGATGTGGTTCAGTTTCACTGGGATGTTGGCTTCGTACCTTTCATCAGCCTGGCGCACCTTGTCCAGCCGAACCAGGTCAAGCTCTTGCCAGTCCAGCCTCTCAAAAGTTCCTCCTTGTGTGTTGACAATCGGAATGGGGGTCCTGTCCAGACGGGCGTTTATGGAATCGGCATTGACTTTTGGGAAGAACTTGAAGAAGTGGTACGTGGTCCTTCTTGCGTAGCCCTCAGGAGTCGCCCCTAGGATTGAGAATTCGAAATTGCTGTGTTTGCCCCATCCCTTGATTACTGCCGTCACGGTGCGGCTCTTTTGGTAGGGTGCACCGTATGACGATTCGTTCTTTAGCTCTTGTCCGATGGGCGATTCATTGCCCCACAGTTTACGGGCCAGTTCGTCGGTGATGGCCACCTTCGAGGGATTGTGCAGAAAACTGTCGTCACCTTCCAATATATCAGTCCCGAAGAACGAGAGGAAATTACTGTCGCACTGATACTCCAAGACCGCATATTTCATCCCATTCACCAAAGGATAATCATGGGCAAAATGCGTCGCCTCTTCCACCTCGGGAAACTGTTCTATCTTATCGGTCAGATACTGATAGTTATACATGTCTTTCTCTTTCAGGTAATAGGTCCTCTTCGCATCTTTGTGGAAGGCATCATACGTCTAGACATACTTTATCCACATAGCCGCCATAGCGAAGCAGGCAAAGCCGATGGCCAGACTGACGATGCTGACCGCTGATTGCAGGCGGTACTTTACCAGTTGCCGCCAGGCGAGGGTTAGATTGTGCTGTAGCATAATGGTTAAAAGCTCCTTCTAGTTCCCCAAAAGGGGAGAATTCAAGGTATTTACTATTTTGTTATTTACAATTTACTATTTATTCAGGTTTCGCAAGTAGATTCTCTTATGTCTCAGCATTTTGATGGTCTCTGTCATTTTTCAGACGAGTTGTTGAGGATTTCGTCCGAAAAATGACAGAGAATCATGCAACTTCTCTACTCGCGAAAGTTGAGCTTATTTGCTATTTGACCATTTAGTGCCGCATGGTCACTAGTTACTAGTAGCTAGTAGCTAGTCACTAGTAGCTGTTCTCACCCCTTCGCTATCTCCTCCGCCGGGCGGGTGCGGGCCACTTGCAGGATGCGCCACAGGATGGTGAGCACCACCAGGAGAGCAACACCGAAGAAGATGCCTGCCCAGAAGAGTGGGCCGTGGTTGAAGAATACCAGATAACCTCCGCTCAATTTAGTGAAGAAAAAGTGAAGGATGGGGAAAGCCAACACGAAGGGTATCACCAACAGGTAGAAGTACCTGCGCCCAAAGAGCCACAGAATGTCATTGAAACGGGCACCGTGCACCTTTCGAAGGGCCACTTCGCGACGGCGGCGTTCGGTGTCGAGGGTGATGGCGGAATAGACTCCTAGCAGGGTGATGCTGAGGCTGACAAGTGTAAAGAATAGGATAATGTCCTGCAGGGCCACTTCAAAGCCTTGGTCGGCTTCAATGTCGTCCATCAGCGTATGTACTTCCGGCTCGATGCTGGCAGGCAACACTTTCCTTAATTCTTCTACTGCATATTCGCGCACGGCCTTCACCTGTCCCGGATGACACTTCAGGTAGATGTGGCCGATGTAGGGGGCGGCCGCCCACTCCTTTTCACACATATAGACCCATCCGAACTTGTTCTTGGCAATCATGCCTCTGTCGGTAGCCACACGCGGAGTACTCTTCACAATGGCAGTCACGGTATAAGGCGTATTCCGATAAACATCGTAGAAGACACGTCCCAAGATGTCTTCATCAAACAGGGCGGCAAAGTCCGTGTCGGCAGCGATCTGTCCCTGCGCTTCGGGGAGCACACCACGCACCACTTCGAGATTCATGAAGCGGAAGTAGTTGGCAGGGAAATTGTCGATAAGTACGTCAATCTTCGAATCCTTGTTCCCCTGTTCGGTCAATATCCCATTGCCGGAAATGGATTTCAGCATCTGTCCGTCAGCAGTCATCACATCCTTTACGCCGGCATGTGCCTTCAGGCGGTTCACCAATACCTGTTTCTCATCAGGCCTCATCAGTGTCTTCTTGCCATCCAAGGGGATGGAGAGAATCTGTTCCTTCTCCGCACGTGACAAGGAGCCGAGCACCGTGCTCGTGGTAAGGCGTGCCTGCAGATAGAAACCCACCGTGAGGCTGACGAACACCCAACAGATGAAGAACTGCAGGCCCATCATCAGATTGCGTCCCACGTGGCGACGGATACGTGGCGCACTGCTCACACCCGCCACACCCTGCTGGATGGTGATGCGCTGGATGTAAAGGCACACACCCAAGCAGATGACCATGCAGAGGAGAAGCAGCCAACCGATGTACTCAGCCGTCTGCCACCACATCAGTGAGGAGTCAATCTGCAAGAAGTCGGCAAACATGGCCGGCATTTCAACAAGGGGAATCAGTGCTCTGATGGTATAGGAACAGACGAAGGCTGTGGCCGCCAGCAGCAGGAAAGTCTGCGTGAAAAGCAACCCGAAGAGGTCGCGCAGGCGGCATCCGAACATGCGGCGCAAGCTATATTCGCGCATACGGTTCAGGATACTTCCCACCAGGAAGTGCAGGAAATTGAGCAATCCCACCGAGAGGATGAGCACGGCAAAGGAGGTGATGATGCCGGTAATCATAGAGGTGTTGTCGGCCATGTGCTCCCCCATACGGGTAGCCACAATGGTTTCCTCCGTCCGTTCGCGCCCTGCAATATGAGTAATGCCGGGTTGGATGGTGTTCGTCAATTCGCGGTTCACATCTTCCAACTCCACACCGTCGGGCATCAGACCGTAGATGTACCCCTGCCAGTTGTAACCGTACTCCAGGTTACGCGGACTGCTATCGTCGTTCAGTTTCAATGCATCAATTCCATACTCAAAGAAACTGATATCGCGGGGCATGTCGGCCATCACGGCACGGACGGTATAAGTGACATTGAAACGACTGGTATAGACAAACGTGCGTCCTATGGCATTGGCCGCCGAACCGAACAACTTGCGGGCTTTCGATTCACTCAACACGATGGAGTTGGACAATTCTGCCGCCTGCTCCCAACTGCCGGCCACCACTTTCACACTGAACACATCGGCAAAAGGGCCGTCAGTCTCCACCGCCTCCAGTTCCACGGGCACTTGCATCCCCGATTCATCTTCGTAACTGTGGGTGACTTGCGAACAGCCGATAACCATGCACCGGCTCTTGAGTGTGTTCATCGGAGCAGCCGTTATCTGTTTGCCCTCCAAGGGAGAAAGTATATAAAGTTCTCCATTAGGACGCTGATAGACCACCTCCGCAATGCGGTCGTAGTTCGGGAAATGTTTGTCCATGCCCATGATGTAGCGGCTGAAGTGCATACACAGGCTGAAGCAGACCAGACTGGCCGAGAGGCCGAGCACACTGATGATGTTTTGCGAAAGATACTTGCGTATGTTTCGCCAAGCGATGGTAATGTTATGCTCTAACATGATGTTTTTAAGTTTTTAGTTATTTATTTAATTTGTTAATATTCGACACTCTGCAATTCCCTTAGAGTCTCCTCATTTTACAGAAGCCCAGTTTCTCTTGGATGCGTAGGGCACAACAAGGAGTCTCCGCCGTTTTGCCTTAC
The DNA here is from genome assembly GCA_017521285.1 of Bacteroidaceae bacterium. Taxonomy (GTDB): domain Bacteria; phylum Bacteroidota; class Bacteroidia; order Bacteroidales; family Bacteroidaceae; genus Phocaeicola_A. Next base: position 6,643 of record JAFXDG010000103.1, read on the forward strand.
AAAATTATTGAATTGACCAAACATTATCTGTTAAAAAACCGTTAAATCGTTCTACAGACCTAAAAAACGTCTAATTTCTTGACACTCGTTTGGAGGAAAGCATGTATTTTTGCAAAAAATAAGCAATATGTACGATTATAGAATAGCCATCATTGACGACAACCAAGCGGTGCTGAAAACACTGAAGTTGGTACTGAAGGGGGTGTTTGCCTCCGTGGTAGCCCTGCCCCACCCCAGTTCGCTGCCGGCCCTGCTGGCCAGTGAAAAGGTGGATGCCATACTGCTGGACATGAACTTCAGCGCCCAACGGCTGGATGGTGAAGAGGGACTCAGTTGGCTGAAATATATCAAAAGTCAGCCTAATCCGCCGGCCGTGGTGCTGATAACGGCCTTTGGCGACATCAGTCTGGCCGTGACCTCGCTGAAGGAGGGAGCCGAAGACTTCGTTACCAAGCCGTGGGACAATGATGCACTGATAGAGACACTGCTGAAAGCCATTGAGAAACGGGATGACCAACGCCACATTGACACGACCCTACACGAGGCCAACCAGCTGAAAGACAAGCACGAATCGACCATGCAAATGACACTGGACGAGCTGGAGCATCAGCACATCATGGAGGTGCTGAGCGAATGCCACGGCAATCTGACGGAAGCGACCAGCCGACTGGGTATCAGCCGGCAGACACTGTACAGCCGACTGAAAAAATATGGAATCCACCTATGAAAATACCCTTCAAACATAGCTTGCCATTCATTCTGCTGGCTTTCATTTTTATGGGCATTGGCGGACTGATAACCTGGGGATACCTGAAAGAGTGGTTGCCTACACACCTGGAGTTAATCGCCTTGATTGCCCTCTTGCTGATGGTGTGGATGGCCAGACGGATTTACTTCATTCCCAAACAGGTGACGTTCTTCCTGAAATCGCTGATGAACAAGAACTACACGATGAACTACCCGCCCGGCAGAGACCCCAAACTGAACGAGATGTACGAGGGAATGAACCGCATTACCCAGCTATACAGAGAGAGTCTGTCGGATCTGGAGTACAAACAGCTGTACTACGACCGCCTGCTGCGCATCATGACACACGAGTTGCGCAACAGCATCACACCCGTCATCAGCCTGTCGAGCGACATGCTGAAACGCCCCGAGAACTATTCGCCCGAGGATATGCACGAAGGAATGGAGGTGATACACGACCAGTGTGTGAGCGTGAAGGCATTCTTGGACTCGTACCGCCAACTGGCCCATTTGCCTGCACCGGTAAAAGAGGAGGTGGATGTGGAAAAACTGTTTGCCCAGCTACAGAAACTGCTGGCGCACCCGTCGCTGCATTTCACGTGGGGAAACGGCATGAAGGTGACGGCCGATGCGGGCCAACTGACATTGGTGCTGACTAATCTAATAAAGAACGCGCGCGAGGCAACAGAGGGGCAACCCGATGCCTGCATACACATCGTAGCCAGCGAAGCCGACGGCTCGCCCTACATCAGCGTGAGCGACAATGGACCGGGTATTCCCGACGAAATGGTGGAAGAGGTGTTCCTGCCCTTCTACACCACCAAGCAGAGCGGCACGGGCATCGGTCTCTGTCTGAGCCGCCAGATTATGCGTCTGCACGGTGGCAACCTGAAACTGAACAGCCACTATGGGCAAGGGGCCACCTTCATGGTGACACTGTGAGGGAGAGTGACGAGTGACTAGCAACCAGCTACGAGTTACTAACTACCAGTTACTATTTAGGAGTAGGTTCAAAGCTATCCGTTTGACATTTTCACGGGCCACATCGGGGCGCATGGCGAGATGGAGAGGAAGCCCATCGGCATTGATGGAAAGAATGGAAGAGAAACCACTTTGCGACAATTCGGGAGAGTGTTCGACAGAGCCACCAATGGCTACGACGGGGATACCCCGTCGGGTGGCAGCTTTCAATACACCCATAGGGGCTTTGCCCATCAGTGTCTGGCGGTCGATACAGCCTTCACCCGTCACCACGAGGTCGCATCCCTTCAGAAGTTCGTCGAAACGAAGGGCATCGAGCACCAATTCTACCCCTCGACAAAGAGAAGCGCCCAACAAGGCACTGAAAGCTCCGCCCAAACCACCGGCAGCACCTGCACCGGGAGTTTGGGTAACATCCACCTTATTATATTGCTTGATGATTGTTGCAAAATGGTGCATCCCTCTGTCGAGACGCTCGACCATCTGCTTGTCGGCACCTTTCTGAGGGGCAAAGATATAAGCGGCACCCTGAGGACCGCAAAAAGGGTTGGCGACATCGCAAGCCACACGAATGTCAACAGACTCCAGTTCGGGAAGAATATGGGAAGAATCAATCACAGCTATCCGCTCAAGGGATTCACCACACCCGTCAAGAGGGCGTCCTTCGGCATCGAGGAAGCAGAAGCCAAGGGCGCTGAGCATCCCTGTACCAGCATCGTTTGTAGCACTTCCGCCAATGCCGATGAGCAACTTACGGCACCCTCTTTTCAACGCGTCGGTTATCAGCTGGCCGGTGCCATAAGTGGAGGTTTTCAAGGGATTGCGCTCTTCTTCAGTCAAGAGGGTAAGACCACTGGCCGAAGCCATTTCGATGACGGCCGTACGCCCATCGTCAACCACTCCATAGCGGGCATGAATGGGACGCATCAGCGGGTCGAGCACCTCCACGTCCACCCATTCGCCACAAAGGGAACTGACCAATGCCTCTGCCGTGCCTTCGCCACCATCGGCCATGCACACCTTCTTCACCGTGCAATCGGGAAGCACACTCCGTACCCCCTCCTCGAAGGCATCGGCTACCTCGCACGAGGTGAGCGAACCTTTAAACGAGTCGAAAGCCAAAAGAAGGGTTTTCATCCCATCGCCTCCTCCAATTCCATCGAAGTGGTTTCCCACTCCTCAACAACGGTGTCGAGTTGTTTTTTCAGAGTGGCATGTTTCTCGTAAAGCGACATGTCGGCCGCCCCTTCGGGAGTAGCCATCTGCTCTTCAAGGGCGGCAATGCCAGCCTCCAGTTTCTCGATGCGGGCTTCGCAATCGGCCACAGATTTTTCCAGACGACGGATGAGTTTCTGTTGCTCCTTCTGTTGCTCGTAGGAGAGTTTGGAGGCGGAAATTTCTACCGTGTCTGAAAGTTTTTTTTCTCCCGTTGGGGAAAAAGAATTTGCAGGTATGGAAAGTTTGTCGAGCGAATCAATGCGTTTTTTCTGCAGGAAGTCATAAATGCCGCCCAAGTGTTCGCGCACCTGTCCGCCACCAAATTCATACACCTTGGTAACAAGACCATCGAGAAACTCACGATCGTGGCTGACCACGATGACCGTGCCATCGAACTCGCGAATGGCCTCCTTCAGCACATCTTTCGAACGCATATCGAGGTGATTGGTCGGTTCGTCGAGGATAAGCAGATTGACGGGCTCGAGCAACAGACGTATCATGGCCAACCGGCTACGTTCGCCACCGGAAAGCACCTTCACCTTCTTCTCTATCGCTTCGCCACCAAACATGAAAGCACCCAGGATGTCCTTGATGCGGGTGCGGATGTCGCCCACGGCCACACGGTCAATCGTATCGAACACGGTCAGATTCTCGTCCAGCAGTTGCGCTTGGTTTTGTGCAAAATAGCCCATCTGTATGTTGTGCCCAATCTTCAGGTTTCCGTCAAAAGGAATTTCACCCATAATACATTTGACAAGGGTTGACTTTCCCTCACCGTTCTTTCCTACGAAAGCCACCTTTTCGCCACGTTTGATGGTGAGATTGACGTGTTGAAAAACAAGATGGGCGGCCCCTCCCCATCCCTTACAGGGAGGATTTAGGTAGGTCCGTTCATACACTTTCCCCACTTCCTCGCAAATGACCGGATAGTCACCGCTACGTTGGGCGGGAGGAAACTTCAGGCGAAGAGCAGAGTTATCGACCTCGTCCACCTCGATGGGGATAATCTTCTCCAACTGCTTGATGCGGCTCTGCACCTGCACGGCCTTGGTGGGCTTGTAGCGGAAGCGCTCGATGAAGTCTTTCGTCTCCTGAATCTCCTTCTGTTGGTTTTCGTAGGCACGAAGTTGTTGTTCGCGGCGTTCGGCACGAAGCTGCATGAATTCGTCGTACTTCACCCGGTAGTCATAGATGCGTCCGCAGGATATTTCGATGGTACGGGTAGTGACATTGTTGATAAAAGCCCGGTCGTGACTCACCAACACCACGGCATTGCACCGGGTAGCCAAGAAATTCTCAAGCCATTGGATGCTTTCAATGTCAAGGTGGTTGGTCGGCTCGTCGAGCAGAAGCACATCGGGACGACGCAAGAGCAACTTGGCCAACTCGATACGCATACGCCATCCACCACTGAACTCCGAAGTCGGACGGTCAAAATCTGTACGCGCAAAGCCCAATCCTTGCAGAGTGCGCTCAATCTCGGCATGATAGTTGTTGCCGCCCATCATCTGATAGTGCTCGTTGGCATGGGTGAATTTCTCTATCAAGGCCTGATACTCCTCACTCTCATAGTCGGTACGTTCGGCCAGTTGGTTGTTCATCAGTTCGATGCTTGTCTGCAATTCGCTGATGTGCTCGAAAGCCTGCTCGGCTTCCTCCATCACCGTGCGCGAATCGCTGAGCACCATCACTTGTGGCAGGTATCCCACCGAAATGTCTTTGGGTATGGCCACACTTCCACCCGTGGGCGATTGCAAACCGGCCAATATCTTCAACAGGGTGCTTTTGCCCGCACCATTTTTGCCAACCAAAGCAATGCGATCTTTCTTGTTGACCACAAACGTCACATCCGCGAACAATGGCTTAGCGGCAAACTCCACCTGTAAATGTTCTACTGAAATCAAAACGCTATTTCTTTATATAATTAATGTATAACGCCGCAAAGGTACACCTTTTCAAGCATATACGCAAGTAAATCCGCAAGATGTAAATGTACACAACAAACTTGCATATTTATTCAAAAAGAAAGAAAAACACCCTATTTTGCTTAAAAAGTGTTATAAAAACAGCTTTTTTCATTGCTTTTCTTGCACATATCGCAAACCAGCCTTATCTTTGCATCGTGTTTTTCATAGTATTAGATTTAAGGTTACAAAGGTTGGGTCAAAGCGTTGACCCTTTTTTTATGTCCTTACCCCAAGAAAGCTGCCAAATGTCACACAAAAAAAGTAGGCACATCATCACTGACATGCCTACTCCACAAAACTAACACAACAATAATCTAACTCTTAAAAACAATCTTTCCTCGTCTGTGAAACTAACTCTTTTTCTGTAAAGCACATATAGGAAACAACCCATGCGAAGAATTGTTCAGAAAAAAATGCAGATTCAAAGGAAAAAGTTCAGGGTACAAGAAGCCACCAGTAGCAAATACGGATTGTATCGAGTACCCCCAAACCCTAGACCTTAAGCCTTAGACCTTAGACCATAGACCTTAGACCATAGACCTTAGACCTTAGCCCCTAATTCCTGAACACCAGCCCATCGCCTGCCACATCCACGTTGATGGGACGCGAACTGTCCACCTCTTGTGCAAGAAGCTTTTTCGACAGATCGTTCAGCAAATAACGCTGGATGGCACGCTTTACGGGACGAGCACCAAACTCGGGATCATACCCCGTAGAGGCGATGAATTGCACGGCGGCATCGGTCAACTGGAGAATCACTCCATTGTCGGCCAACATGCGGCGGATTCCCTCTATCTGCAAACGGACAATCTGTTCAATCTCCTCCTTGTCAAGCGGAAGGAACATGATGGTTTCATCAATACGGTTCAAGAACTCCGGACGGATTGTTTTCTTCAGCATCCCCATCACTTCGTTCTTTGTCTCTTCCACAATGGCTTCGCGGTTAGCAGGTGTCAAGCGTTCAAACTGACTCTGGATATAGGCACTTCCGAGGTTCGAGGTCATGATGATGATGGTGTTCTTGAAGTTCACCACACGTCCCTTGTTATCGGTCAAGCGTCCGTCGTCAAGTACCTGTAGGAGAATGTTGAACACATCGGGATGTGCCTTCTCTATCTCGTCGAACAACACCACTGAGTAAGGCTTGCGGCGTACGGCTTCGGTCAATTGTCCGCCTTCATCGTATCCCACATATCCCGGAGGCGCACCAATGAGGCGGCTCACACTATGTTTCTCCTGATACTCGCTCATATCGATACGGGTCATCAGTTGCTCATCGTCAAACAGATATTCGGCTAAAGCCTTGGCCAACTCTGTCTTTCCCACACCCGTAGTACCCAAGAAAATGAAAGACCCGATGGGACGACGCGGATCCTGCAAGCCTGCACGGCTACGGCGTACGGCATCGCTGACGGCACGGATGGCTTCGTCCTGTCCTACGACACGCAAGTGGAGCTCTTCTTCCAAGTGAAGCAGTTTCTCACGCTCGCTCTGCAGCATCTTGCTCACGGGGATTCCCGTCCAACGGCTCACCACGTCAGCAATGTCATCGGCCGTCACCTCTTCCTTGATGAGCGCATTGCCACTCTGCATCTGCTTCAGCTCTTGCTGAATGGAAGCAATCTCACCCTCCAAGGCCTGCAAGCGTCCATAGCGTATCTCGGCCACCTTGCCATAATCGCCCTCGCGCTCGGCACGTTCGGCCTCAAACTTCAGTTGCTCAATTTGTTGTTTGTTCGACTGAATTTTGTTGACCAGTCCCTTCTCACTCTCCCACTTTGCCTTGAGCGAGGTCTCCTGTTCCTTCAGTTCGGCAATCTCCTTGTTCAGTTGCGCCAACTTGGGTTCGTCCTTCTCCCGCTTGATGGCTTCGCGCTCAATCTCCAGTTGCTTCAACCGGCGGCTCAGTTCGTCCAACTCTTCGGGCACCGAATCACGCTCCATACGTAACTTGGCAGCCGCCTCGTCCATCAGGTCAATGGCCTTGTCGGGCAGGAAACGCTCGGTGATGTAACGGTTGCTCAACTCCACGGCGGCAATGATGGCGTTGTCCTGAATACGCACCTTATGGTGGTTCTCATAGCGTTCCTTCAATCCGCGCAGGATGCTGATGGTACTCAACACATCCGGTTCGTTCACCATCACCGTCTGGAAACGACGCTCCAACGCCTTGTCCTTTTCAAAATACTTCTGATATTCATCCAACGTGGTGGCTCCGATAGAGCGCAATTCGCCACGTGCCAAAGCCGGCTTCAGAATGTTGGCCGCATCCATAGCGCCCTCACCCTTACCTGCTCCCACAAGGGTATGTATTTCGTCAATGAAAAGGATTATCTGCCCATCGGACGAGATGACCTCGTTGATGACGGCCTTCAGCCGCTCCTCAAACTCACCCTTATACTTGGCACCAGCCACCAGAGCACCCATGTCGAGAGAATAGAGCTGCTTGTCCTTCAAATTTTCGGGCACATCGCCACGCAAGATGCGGTGGGCAAGGCCTTCCACGATGGCGGTCTTTCCCGTACCCGGTTCACCTATTAATATAGGATTATTTTTTGTGCGTCGGCTCAGAATCTGGAGCACACGGCGAATTTCTTCGTCGCGTCCAATGACCGGGTCGAGTTTTCCCGAACGGGCAGCTTCATTCAGATTGATGGCATATTTGCTGAGCGACTGATAAGTGTCTTCGCTCGACTGGGAAGTCACCTTGCCTCCCTTGCGAAGTTCGGCAATGGCGGCACGCAATTCTTTCTCAGTCACTCCGGCATCTTTCAGCATCGTACTCACGGTACTTTTCACCACGAACAAAGCCAACACCAATTCTTCCAAAGCCACATACTGGTCGCCCATTTCTTTGGAAAGCTCCACTGCACGCTGGAGCACCTCGTTGCTTTCACGACTGAGATAAGGCTCTCCCCCACTCACTTTGGGCAGGGATTCTATTTGTCTGTCCACCAACATGGCTATCTGTTGGCCGTTCACTCCTAATTTCTGAAAAAGAAAGCCTGTCACCGTCTCGCCGACCTTCATCACGGCGGCCATCAAGTGAGCAGGATCAATGGCCTGCTGTCCGCGGGCACGAGTCAGATTAACCGCTTCTTGCACCGCTTCTTGCGACTTGATTGTAAAATTGTTAAAGTTCATACGTCTTTTTCTCCTTTCTTTTTTTAGTTGTTATCATTCATCCATTTTTCGACAAACATCTTTGAAGCATCCTTTGTTTCGCAAACGCCTGCCGTTTCGACCAAGTTGCAACAAAGAAATTGCCAGACAAGCCATCATGCCATTTTGACAGAATACATTCTTTACAAAGAGACAAAATGACAGTACTCTTACATCGTACATTTTACGCACCCACGCATCAAACACAAAAAAGCCCTCCCATTCTTTCCTTATAATAAAGAAAAGCTGTACCTTTGAAGCGGATTTCGTTGAAACGGATTTCGTTGAGGCGTTGAAACGTTGAGACGTTGAGACGAATTTCGTTGAAGCGTTGAAGCGTTGAGACGTTGAGACGAATAAACGCATCAACGTATAAACGTATAAACGTATAAACGTATCAACGCATCAACGTATAAACGCATAAACGTATCAACGCATCAACCAATAAACGCATCAACGTATAAACGAACAAACAAAATGAATTGGCTAAAACTGATTTCCAACAAGCGATTGGGCATGGAGGAAATGCACTCTACCCACAAGGACGACCGCACGGAGTTCCAACGCGACTTCGACCGGCTGATATTCTCTGCCCCCTTCCGTCGATTGCAGAACAAGACACAGGTATTTCCTTTGCCTGGCAGCATTTTCGTACACAACCGACTGACCCACAGCCTCGAAGTATCGTGCGTGGGACGTTCGTTAGGAAACAATGTAGCCAAAGCGCTCGTCGATAAACACCCCGAACTGAAGGGCACACACGTGGAAGAGATAGGAGCCATCGTTTCGGCAGCCTGTCTGGCCCACGACTTGGGCAATCCACCCTTTGGCCATTCAGGCGAACAGGCCATCGGCACCTACTTTTCCGAAGGGGAAGGACAATTACTTCGTGAAAAGCTGACCGACGAAGAGTGGAACGACCTGATTCATTTCGAAGGAAATGCCAATGCCTTCCGCCTGCTCACCCACCAATTCTGCGGACGTCGCAGAGGCGGATTCGTTATGACCTACTCCACTCTGGCCAGCATCGTCAAATATCCCTTTGCCTCCTCCCTTGCCGGGAGTAAAGCCAAGTTCGGATTCTTTCAAAGTGAAGCAGACGACTACTTACGCATTGCCCGCGAATTGGGCATCAAGCAATTAAGCACCGATGGCGAACCTCTCCGCTTTGCCCGCTACCCGTTAGTCTATCTGGTCGAAGCGGCCGACGACATCTGTTACCAGCTGATGGACATCGAGGATGCCCACAAACTGAAATTGCTGACCACGGATGAAACCGTAGAATTGTTGATGGGATTCCTCAACGAACGGAAGCAACAACGGGCCAAAGAGGTGTTCAGCGCCGTCAGTGACACCAACGAACAGATTGCCTACCTGCGCTCCACCATCGTGGGCCTGCTGATAGGCGAATGTACCAACGTATTCATGGAGCACGAAGAAGAGATATTGGCTGGCACTTTTGAAGGAAGCCTCATCAAACGGATGTGTCCAACACTGAAGCAAGCCTACGAAAACTGTTCAACAGTCGCCATCCGACGCATCTACCGCTCTAAAGACGTACTCGACGTGGAGTTGGCCGGCTACCGCGTCATCAGCACCCTGATTGATTTGATGATTGAAGCCGTCACCCATCCCGACAAGACCTACTCGCGCCTGCTCATCAACCGTGTATCGAGCCAATACGACATGCAAGCCCCCACCCTCTACGGCAAGGTGCAAGCCGTGCTCGACTACATCTCAGGCATGACCGACGTCTATGCCCTCGACCTCTATCGCAAAATCAACGGCGGCGGATTACCGGAGGTGTAAATACAAAGCAAAAGGACTTTCAGCATTGAATCTTTTCACACAAAACCAGCCATACATAGAAAAGGTAATCAGCGTTCTCGGCAATTATGAGCAATATGCAGAAGCGGCCGGTGTCAGTCCGTACTGGACTCACAAGATAAAAGAGGAAACTGGGCATCGGATAGAGTCATTACACTAATCCCTAATCCTACACTTCCATACTCCACACTTGGACTTCCATACTGTAGGCGTGAATTTCCATACTTCACGGCTTTCGGCTTTGTACTATTATAGTCTCCGGCTGAACCGAATTAACTCCGTTCGCGAACCGTGTTTGTCCGGTTCGGGAACGGAGTTAAATGTTTCAGGTTTCAAGTTGTCTGTCAACAAACCATACATATTAAAACCCATCTTTTCGTTTCTTATACTCCACAAAATAAAAATTCCCCCTATTTTTGTTTCCCATACTCCACAAAAAACGTTATCTTTGCATCGGATTTAAAGCTGATTATGTTATGAACATCATAGACAGGCCTGATTACACTGAGAAAATAAAGAGATTCTTTGGTAAAGGATTCATCATTGCGTTGACCGGACAACGAAGAGTCGGCAAGAGTTTCATCATGAAACAACTGATTCAGCAGTTAGCTGATGATACATCGTGCCATATTATATATATAGATAAGGATGATGAGAAATTTGCATTCATTAAATCTCATGTGGAGTTGACTGAATATGTCAACCAACATCTGTCTTCCTCAGCCAAACGTAATTTCTTGTTTGTTGACGAAGTGCAGAATATACGGGAATTTGAGCTGAGCCTTCGCAGTTTCCACACCAATGACCAGTGTGAAATCGTCATCACGGGAAGCAATGCCAAAGTGCTGTCCAGTGAATTGTCAACCTATCTGTCTGGGCGCTGCATCGAATATCACATACAAAGTCTCGACTATGCAGAGTTTTTGCGTTTTCATGGTTTGCAAGACTCCAACCAGTCGCTAATCAGTTACCTGAAAGCAGGCGGAATGCCACAACTCAGCCGTATAGGGCTTGAAGAAGAGGATTTGGTCGATGATTATCTGAAGAGCGTGTATAACACCATCGTGTTGAAAGATGTCATTGAGAGGGAGGAGATACGAAATGTCCCTTTACTCAAAAATCTTATCCGATTTGTCAGCGACAATGTCGGTAAGGTTTTTTCGGCTTCAAGCATCGTGAAATATTTGAAAAGCCAACAGGTTGATTCGTCCACGAAAATAATACTCAATTATCTGGAATACCTGTGCAATGCTTACATCATCAACCGAGTGAGCCGATATGATATTCACGGAAAACGCCTCTTTGAACAGAACGACAAGTTTTACTTTGAAGATATTGGCATACGCAACAGTCTGATAGGAAACAGTCAGATATCCGGCATCGAAAAGATTATGGAGAATGCCGTCTTCCTCCACCTCGTTCGTTTAGGGTATGAAGTGACGGTCGGTCAATTACAGAAAGCCGAAATAGACTTCGTGGCCCAAAAGAAAGGTCGGACCGTATATATCCAAGTAACTTATCTGCTTGCATCAGAGGATACGGTCAAACGGGAATTCGGGAACTTGGCGGTCATTCGAGACAATCACCCCAAGCTGGTGGTTTCTATGGATGACTTCTTTAACGACATGAATGAAAATGGAGTACGGCATATACATCTCCGCCAATTTCTGCTGATGAAAGAGATTTGATGCTTGTTTCCAAATGATATATGCATCTAATCAATCTTCCTTTACAATCTCATTCAGTCACTTATTCGCAGTCAATATCAGAAGAAAACTACAGGATACATTTAACTCCGTTCGCGAACCGGACAAATACGGTTCGCGAACGGAGTTAATAGTTTACATGCACAATTATAGTCTCTAAAACCTACAACGATTGAATTTTACTCTCTTATTATCAAAAATATTTTCGACCCACAAAGCGGGTAGAACAAAGAGCGGGCTTCATTTATGCCCACTCAAATTATTCTGTGACAGGGCGAACGGTGAGACCTCCTCGAACTGGCCAAGCGGTACAATATAAAGGGAGCTGACGCTATCATAGAAAAGGTTATCAGCATTGTTGGCAATTATGAGCAATATGCAGAAGCGGCCGGTGTCAGTCCGTACTGGACTCACAAGATAAAAGAGGAAACTGGGCATCGGATAGAGTCATTACACTAACCCCTAATTCTGCACTTCCATACTCCACACTTGGATTTCCATACTGTAGGCGTGAATTTCCATACTTCACGGCTTTCGGCTTCGCACTATTCTGTCTTTATATCTTCATTGGCCAAACAAGCTTGCTTCTTGGGCCGATCAAGCAAGCTTCTTTGACCGAATAAGCAAGCTCCATGTGGGGATGAAGATATACTGTGGTGAAAGTATGATTTTGCGACAACCTATTTTTCGTATTCCTCATGTGTTGGAAACTCTCTATAGAATGCTTTATCAGCAAAACGCAAAAGTTCTTTGTCACCTCGGCTATCTCCATAAGCAATAAGAATATATTCATTCCTGTCTGGAAACAGTTGCAACAAACGTGTGACCTTTTCCTTTCCGTAGCAGTTCTTTGTCAGAAAAGAGCCTGTCAGATTATTATGGAGGTCCACATCTAATTGGGTTCCTATTACATAATTGATTCCATGTTTCTTGGCAAATGGAATAATCCAATTCTCAGGACTTGCACTTATTATAACAATTGTATCTCCAGCCCTTTTATGTTGCTCAATTGCGTCAATAGCTGGTTTCTTGAAAAAGCTACAAGTTCTGCTGTTTATGAATTTTTCTCCTACTACATCGAATTCTGACATCGGCATTTCTTTGAAGAAATAGGAAAACAATTTTTGCTTTGCTTTCCAATTCGGGTATATGTGTAGGGCATAAGCAGCCAGCATAATGGAATTCTTTAACACCCCTTTTATAAATGGCCAGTCGCCATGTGCGAATCGGATGAATTCTATGAAAGAATCCTTCTTCGTTATCGTACCATCAAAATCAAAGGCCACAATCCTTCTCTTATTATTCATTACCATTTCACATTACCAATATAATAAAACCAAGAAGAACACTCCCCAAGTTACAATACATATCTGAATAAACTTATCCTTCATTAGAATTTTGGTCGGACTACAACATTGCTTTTCAACTATAGCAATTTGCAAGAATCTCAATACTCCCAATATGACAAGTAATGAACTCAGATACAAATAATGGTTGTCAATACGGGATACCACATCCACATCTACCGTGTACATGATATAACATACGATAGTTACAGAAGCAATGATGGACAAGGTCAACTGTATGTATTCAACATTGTAATGAGATATGTTTTTCCGAATCAGAATCTTTTTCTCATTGTATATCCTTATATCATCAAGACGTTTGGATATGGCCAAAAACAACGATAGCAGGAATGTCATCAATATAATCCATTGCGACAATTCGATGTTGCAAACCAATCCTCCAAGAATTATTCTCAAGACAAAACCACTTGAAACAATAAAAATATCAACCAAAGGTATTTGTTTCAGATTTACACAATACAGGATATTCAACACAAAATAGATGGAAATAACCAATATGGATTTGCCGTTCAATCCCAATAAGAATAAAACACCATACGCCAACAGGCACATGAGTATCATCAACGTATATGCTTCCTGTAATGACACACTTCCTTTTGCAATGGGTCTGTTCCTCTTTTCAGGATGTTGCTTGTCTGTTTCGACGTCAATGATGTCATTCAGACAATATATACTGCTTGATATAAAAGCGAAAGACATGGCTGCATATATCGTTGCTAACAACATACTCCAATTTGTCATGTTCCCGCTAAAAAACAGAGGCAAGAAGACAAATAGATTCTTTAGCCATTGGTGCGGCCTTATCAATCTGATATACTCTTGTAGTTTCATAGAATCATTATTTGAACAAATCTATAATGGACTTTACAAAGAAACCGATTTGGCCATGCAATACAACGTGCTCCAAAGCGGATATACTGACCGAAGGTATTCCAATAACAAAAGCGGATATGACAAATGCCTTTTTATGGCTGCTTACCCATTGTTCGCATTTTGTTGTCAGTCTGGTTATAGCTGATGGCAATTCGCCAAAGTAAGATGAATATTCATTCTCATCGTCAAACAATCTGATGATATAGGAAGACATGACGACATAAAAGAAAGCCCTGCTTGTATCTGCGAAAACAATCAAGAGGGGAAGCATACTTAAAAATTGACAGATTATTATGTATGCAGACTCTTTGGTATTGTAATCCCGAGTTGGCGTATAGCCCAAGATCCTCAATTTGAACTTTCCCATCCACATATATACATTAAAAGCGAAGAATGCCAACAAAGTCCACATTATCGGATAATATACAATTCCGCAACGGACTGTTTTGAAAACCTCTGTGCCTACTTCTATAGCCTTTTCCGGTGTCCATCCTATCGCTGCAATGGCTCCCTTCATGTCACCTTCAAGAACATCTATTGCAGCCCACGAATTCCAAATCTCATATGCTTGTTCCAAATTCCCCTTGTATATAACTGCTACAAATCCCGCCAGTAAAGCAGGCAGATAGTAAAGTGTGGTTTTCAAGACATTGCGTATTGTCTGCTTGTATTGCACTAATGTATCTCCCTTATGAATTACAGAAAAATACATGAGCGGCAGTGAAATGAATAAAAAGACTTCATGCGACAATATTCCTATGATTAGGATTATGTTCATAAGAAATATTTTATAACTCATTGTTGACTTCTGCAAACGTACGATGAAATAGAACAACAGCATTATAAATATATCTTTCCGAACCCAATGCAATGAGACAAAAAGGGAAGACAGTAAAAAGGCCGAAGGTAACAATAGAATCGAATACCCCTTTCTGATAGTATCTCTGAAAATCAAGTAGAAAAAGAGTATAGAACAGGTTATGCAAAACACATAAATCGCCATTTGTGTGTCAATGTAGGGACTTAGCCAATAAAAGAACTCTCCGACTATTCCCCGGCGGACAAATCCACCCTGATAGTTTATCAACAATTCTGTTATCTGCCAAGTATTTGTTTTCAGCCTCACATTTTCATTCAATAAATGTGCTATGATTGTAAAAAGATACGGCAGACATAGAATCACATACATAATGGTATATAATCTGTATTTTATTCTCTTCTCCATATAATTATTCAAAAAATTTTATTTGAAAGGTGACGTATCAATATAATTATAGACAAACTATACTGATACGTCTGAATTGTGTTAAATGAATCGAATACGCTACGCTTCTATTCTGTGACAGGGCGAACGGTGAACCCGTAGTAACGGCCGCGCCAATCGACCCAGCTGCTGTAACCGCTGTTGAAGTTGAGGTTGTACGCGCGGTAGTTGAGGCCCTCGTCCAACGTAGCAGACCAGTAGGTGCCGAGCGAGCCACGGAGGTCAAGGTCCGTACCGTGGCGGTAGCCCGCAGCGGGCAAGAAGATACTGTTTCCGTTAGGCCCTGTCACTTTCATTCCTTCCACTCCGTTTTGCGTCGTCCATGTCCAAGTGCAATCTTCAACCAGTTCTTTCATTTCCTCCAGGGTCGGCATACGCCATTTGCTTCCCCATTTCACGGTGGCCACATCGTCGGAAGAGGTCAATGTGGTGCGGTTATCCACTGTACCATAGTCACTATCCGTACAGTATTTGGTCATCGTATCATTCGTTCCCTTGCACCATTTGTACGTATCCCAATAGTAATCACCACTTTTTGTCGTAGTCTCTCCCCAAGCATAATAGTCACCGTAATCTTTGGGCTTGGATGCACCTACGTTGCAAGTCGCCCATTTGACAGAGAGACCGAGGTCTATCCATTCATGGCCGTTGATTGTTCCTGTAAAAGTGTCCGAGTCATCTTTTTCTTCTTCATCATCATCAGGTTTCACCACTTCCCTTTTCTTTGGATCATATTTGCTCCAAAGTGCAGAACTGCCATCTTTTATCAGTCCATCAGATGTAACGGTGTAAATGTCTCCATTGCTAACTATTAGTTTGTTATCAACTTTAGCATAGGTGTAATAAGTAGGAGTACCATAATAAGTCATATTGCCAAAGATACTACCAGCATAGAAAGTATAAAGAGCTTCATTATTACTTGCTCCATCTTCATATAAATAGCCAATATAAAACATCAATGTCTGATCGTCTAAAATACGGACAACATTAATAAAAAAATCTATACTAAAACGTAATCGACCAAAATGAGAATCCGTATCATTATAACTGCCATCACTATTGATAAACAAATCACGCGATGCTACGTATTCATTATATTTATAGGATGTCAGTACTTCTTTATTTCGTATGGCTTTATTAATTTCATTAAAATCTGATTGTTTAGCCACACTACTCAAATCCAAATACCATCCTTTCAATCCACTATTTTTGCTTGAATCTGAATCCGAATCAGAGCAAGTCACAAACATAAATCCCATCACAACCAATAGCAATGTGGATGCTAAATATTTTATCTTACTCATATCTCAATTTATTTAGAGTTCATACAATAAGAAACTGATACCCACAAACCGTCTGATGTATTCTTTTTATCGAATTTAAACTTGCTGAACCACCAATTGTATCCACCCGAAATGGCAAATTTACCGACACGGCCTATCAGGCCAAGAGAAAGAACGCAATCCACAGTACAAGTATGTCCGTCACTTTCCAGACCAATATATTTTCCAGATTTGTATTTGGTCCACCACATCAATGAAGGACCTGCTTTAGCATGAAGACACAGCATATTGTCATTCTGTCTCAACAAACCTACTGAATAATTCAATAAAAAATCTACACCAGAACCAGAGCCTGGTTTAGAATCAAAGCAGGCTTTCAATTTCATATCAAAACCTCCACCTGTATAACTGAATGCACCCATAGTCAGTCCCCAAAAATTAAGACTATTATATCCATTATCAAAATTGTAATAGTCAAGACCACCATACCCAACTGTCACTTTGTCTGAATTGTCAACAATGACACCATTGGCAGAATAAACAGGGTTACTAACCACGTTACCACTGCCTGGATTCTGTGAATTTACAGGCGCATCTTGTGCAACCATAGAAATGCTTACTGCGACCAATGACAAGCATAATACAAGTCTCTTAAAATTTCTTTTCATAGAATAATAAATTGTTTTTAGGAAACAAAAAAGGCGCAAACTATCCGTTACTCGCCTTTCTATCGGGTTACCGCCAAGTGACCTGCACGTTCAACAAGCACGAATAGTCCACACCTTAGTGGTGTGAACCTTCCTCTGCTTGTTCTCGAACGTTGAATGTTGGCGGTATTCGATAGAAAGAGAACAAGAGCTAAAAGCTCAAAATCCATATTTCAAGTATCGGACAGAGACGCTTCTCCTGTCTCGGGTTAATACTGATTTTTTATTTGTGGGCAAAAGTACAAAAATAAATGAAGAGTGAAGAATGAAGAGTGAAGAATTTTATGGAATATGTTGGAAAACACAATTTCAAGGACAAATTACCATTTACAAGGTACAATTTATAGGTTGATGCGTTCGATTATTCGTTGAGAGGTTGATGCGTTGATTTATTCGTTAAGCGTTCGACGTTGATGCGTTGAGACGAGGTGGCTTCGCTACGATGGCTGTTGGCGATGGCTATAGCTATGGAGTCTGGAAGTCATGAGCTGCAGTATGGAAGTGTAGTGATGGATTATGGACGTGTATGTTGAACCCCTCTACCACTCGCCATTCTTTTTCGGGCGGTGGTCCCCCTCCCCTATAAAACAGGGGAGGAGCTTTAGTTACTCTGAACTATCATGCAAGCAAGACATTTTAAGTTGTCCCCCTGTCTTAGGCGGGACGAGCGAAGCGGAGGGGGTGAGAGAGGGAGAGACGGAGGGGGCTTCCTTTTCTTTTACACCATTCAGTAACAAATCACGCACTTCTAATTCATTCCTGTTTCGTGGAAGTAAAGCACTATGTAACGAGTGAAATTCCGCATAAATATGCATAAGGATGAAGAGAAGGGGGGCAGGAAAGTTGGTCGCAAAA
>JAFXDG010000104.1 GCA_017521285.1 Bacteroidaceae bacterium
AGGAGTGTAGGAGGCAGGAGTGTAGACAATTGCTTTGACTATGATAGACAAAGCACACCATGCAAGCATCACTATCGTCTACACTCCTAAGCGAAGCGTCACTCCTACACTCCTGTACTCCAGAAAGTTGAGCTTGCGAAACTTGAATAATAACTTTTAATATTATCAGGAATAATAAAAAGCAGAAGGGGGCGTACCATCACGGTGCACCCCCTTCTTTAATAATAATGTTGTATATGAAAGATTATACGCTAATTAAGCGTCAATGTTGGCGTAGGTGGCATTCTTCTCGATGAAGTCGCGGCGTGGAGCCACGTCATCTCCCATCAGCATAGAGAAGATGTAGTCTGCCTCTGCTGCGTTCTCGATGCTCACCTGTTTTAAAATTCTGTTTTCCGGGTTCATGGTTGTCTCCCACAATTGCTCGGGGTTCATCTCACCAAGACCTTTGTAACGTTGTGTATGGATACCTCCTTCGCTGCCACCACCGTACTTCTCGATGAAGCGCAAGCGGTCTTCTTCGGTGTAGCAGTATTCCTTCACCTTACCCTTGCTGCACAGATAGAGCGGCGGGTTGGCGATGTAGAGGTGACCGCCTTGGATAAGTTGCGGCATATAGCGGTAGAAAAGTGTCATTACCAAGGTGTCGATGTGTCGTCCATCGACATCGGCATCGGTCATGATGATAACCTTGTTGTAGCGGATCTTTTCGATGTTGGCCACTTTGCTGTCTTCACCATCGATACCGAAGCGGATACCCATGGCCTGGATAATGTTGTTCACCTCATCGCTTTCGAAAGCCTTGTGCCACATGGCTTTTTCCACATTCAGAATCTTACCGCGCAAGGGGAGAATGGCTTGAAATTCGCGGCAACGTCCCTGTTTGGCCGAACCGCCGGCCGAGTCACCCTCGACGAGGAAGAGTTCGCAACGTTCCGGGTCGCGTGATGAACAGTCGGCCAATTTGCCGGGCAGTCCTCCACCGCTCATCGGGCTTTTGCGTTGTACACTTTCGCGTGCTTTGCGTGCGGCGATACGGGCTGTTGCAGCCAACACCACCTTGTCCACAATCACCTTGGCTTCTTTTGGGTGTTCCTCCAGATAGTATCCCAGTGCTTCGCCTACGGCCTGTTGTACGGCACCCATCACCTCGTTGTTGCCCAATTTGGTCTTGGTCTGTCCTTCGAACTGAGGCTCTGCAACCTTTACCGAGATGACGGCAATCAGTCCTTCGCGGAAGTCCTCACCGGCAATTTCCACTTTGGCTTTCTCCAATGCCTTGCTGTCCTCGGCATATTTCTTCAGTGTACGGGTCAATGCCATGCGGAAACCGGCCTCGTGTGTACCACCTTCGATGGTGTTGATGTTGTTCACGTATGAGTGCAGATTCTCGCGGTACGACGTATTGTACATGATGGCGCATTCGATGGGTACGCCCTGCTTCTCTGTGTTGATATAGATAACGTCCTCAATCAGTTTGTCGTATGACGAGTTGAGGAAGCGTACGAACTCCTTCAATCCCTCTTCCGAGTAAAACACTTCGTGCTTGTAGTTACCCTCTTCGTCTTTTTCGCGAAGGTCGGTCAGCGTGATGGTGATTCCTGCATTCAGGTAAGCCAACTCGCGCAGGCGGGCTTGCAGGATGTTGTACTTGTATTCGGTGGTCATGCTGAATATCTCCGCATCGGGCCAAAACTGTTGGCGGGTACCGGTGATGGTAGTTTCGCCTATCACCTCAACGGCAGTCACGGGCTTTCCGCATGAGTACTCCTGCTGGTGAATCTTGCCGTCGCGGTGCACTTGGGTAATCATTTTGGTTGAGAGGGCATTCACGCACGATACACCTACACCGTGCAGACCTCCTGATACCTTATAGGAACCTTTGTCGAACTTTCCACCGGCATGCAGTACGGTCATTACCACTTCCAAAGCCGATTTATGCTCTTTCGGGTGCATATCCACGGGGATACCACGTCCGTTATCCTGAACGGTGATGGAGTTGTCCTCGTTGATGGTCACTTCAATGTGGGTGCAATATCCGGCGAGGGCTTCGTCGATAGAGTTATCTACCACTTCATACACCAAGTGGTGCAGACCCTTTTCTCCAGTGTCACCAATATACATGGCAGGGCGTTTGCGTACAGCCTCCAGACCTTCTAACACCTGGATGTTACTGGCGGAATATTCCGCCCCATTATTCATGATTTCTTGTTCTTCAGCCATTTTATTTTGCTTGTTAATTGTCAATGTAGTCCTGCTTTCTATCCATCAATCTACTTGAGGATAAAAAGCAAGCAAAGATAAGCATTTTAGTGCAAATGAACAAAGAAAAGAGCGTTTTCTTGCGATAAAAAAAAGAAATGTCAATTTGTGACAAATTATCAGTGGACTTCACTGTTCTATACAATTAAATCCGTTCGCGAACCGAGTTAACACGGTAGGCGAACGGAGTTAACACGATAGGCGAACGGAGTTAATTGTGTAGGGGGATACGCAATACAGCTTCTTTACTCCATACTTTGCAATAAACTTTCCAAATAGTCAAGGTTACGGGCATCTACCTTGATGTCCAACAAGTTCCCTTCGCGGTCGAACAGCTTGTAGGTGGGGTAAGCATTGATGCCGAGGTAGCTCTCGATGGCACTCTGCTGTTGGCGAGGAAGGTTGTAGTGGGTGACATTGTCGCCACTCACGTTGTACTCCTTGATGACGTTCTCCCATGATTCCATCGGACTGTTGTTGGCAAGATAGAGGAATTCGATGTCGTAGTCCTTCAGTCGGGCATACTCTTCCGTGGAGTGAGAGAGAGCCTCCTTACAAGGGCCGCACCATGTGCCCCAAATGTCAAGCAATACGAACTTGCCTTTGAAGGGTTCGATGATTTTCTTCAGCAGTGCCTCGCCTTCAGAGATACCGGCCAGATGATCCGACGATTTGAGAACCAATTTGTTAAACTCGCGGTTTTCGATGGCTAGATAGTAGTTGTTTCTTTTTTCTACCATCTCAATACCATACGGATGGTTGACTAATGCCTTCAGTGTGTCCATTGCTTCAGGGAGTAACAAGGTACGTGTGGCATCAATATGATCATAGGCCATCATCGATAGGTGTACATCCTTGATGAATGGATCTACTTGTAATGAATCAAGTCTATGAAGGTTTGTCTTCATCCTTTCAATTAGGAACTTTCCACTTCTTAATCTGCTGGTTCGTGGGCTGTTCAGGATTTTTGTTACGCTGTCCAGAAATTCGGCATTGGTGGAATTTAACTCATCTGCTATGCGTTGTTTCTCTTCTGTAGAAGGTGCGGCATTAATGCGTTCCATGGCTTCGTTGTACCACTCTTTATAACGGTTAAGCAATGCCAATTCCTCGTCGTTCGAGGCTATTTCATCCAAATGGTCCAGAATATTCCATGATAACCTTATCACGCGTCCTTGCATATCGTTGATGTAGTCTTTCAGAAAACTTCTGAGATCGCGGTGCAGCGTATAGGGGTGCTCCATCTTTGTCCAGAACGTGTCGTAAGCATAGCGGCGGGCATTTTCCGGTAATTGACCGTTGGGTGTTCCGAAGCGTGCCTGGCCGAAGTCTCGTGCCTGCATCATCAATGTGTGACCTTTCCTGAATTTGTTGAAACGGGTTGAGAGGGTGGGGTGAACTTGGCAGAGTTCGTCGATACTGGCATACTGTGCCTTGATGAGGCTATCTACAGAGGCTATGTATGAGTCAAGATTATCAACACGTTTCTCCAATCTTACAGATTTCCAATCAAGCGGATATTTGAACAACTCGTTCTGCAAGCGGCAGTCATCACCCATAAAGTAGCGGCGCCCCTCCTTGAAATCGTAGAGCAGGAAGTATGTCTTGCCCGCTTCGAATATGGTGCGGATGAAGCAACGGCTCCAATCGATAAGGACTTCCGAACTGTTCAATACAGGAATCTTTGCTGTGAATCGTCCCTGTTCGTCCAAGTCAGCATAGACAGATTCCTCTTCGTCCGTAAAGAAGTTATTGATTGCAAATTCGAGAGTCTTTTCCTGCTTGTATTGCTCGGGCATATCCTTAATCCAACCAACTACGGTTACTGCATCTACCTTGTAATCCGTGTTGACGAAGTCCGTACGTGTGTCCTTGGTCGGGTAGTTGGGCATGAATCGGCTGGTAATCATGGAATAAAGGGCCTTTTCTGCCCCAATCTGTATAGCGCGTGTGCCTTTCTTGTTTTTACCCACTACCACCTTCAATTCGTTGTCACCATCGCTTAGGGTCATCTCCGCTTCGCCCGTCTTGGGATTCACGTCGCATTGCTTGTAGTTCCAGAACTTGCAGTCGTAGATGGCGCAATCTTCCAGGAAAGCAATCGTCCAGTCGCCCTGTCCGTTGCGCCAATATGATGGGAACAGTTGTTTCCATCGTTCCTCCACAGGCTTGATGCCTTTGATTTGGAATGCACGTTCACCGTCGCCCTCAATGAAGTCGAACGACTTGGTGTCTTGGGGCAATGGTTGGAAGTGGAACGCTATGTCGCGCTTTCCCTCCTTGTCTGTCTGCACATACGTGTTAAGCTCTATGCCGTCCGCTGAAACAAGGGCATAGCGTTGGTCTCCGGCTTTCAGGTAGGTGTCACCGACGAACTGGAAACGGAAGTCGGGGTAGTCCGAACGCAGGCTGACTGTGATATATACCACGGTTTCGTCTTTCTTCAATTCCACCTTTGTTACGTCAAGGGCGGTGTTGAAAAAACCGTCACCATAGCTGGTTCCGTACTCTGTAGTTGGCTCTTCCCACACAATGGATTTCTTTTTGGCTTGTCCTGTTGTCAGCACTGCAAGGAGAAGCGCAATTGCAAGGAGTGTCCTCTTTTTCATATTCTCTTCGGGTTATAAAATTTCTTTTTTTGTCCTTTAATAAGTTCTTTGCTTGCAAAGGTATACAATATATCTTGCTTGACAATTACCCCCCCCAATTTTAATATATATTAACAAAATGTAAGCAAAATGGTAACTATTCATCGAAATGAATTATTTATTTAGAACACAGAGGCACAGAGACACAGAGTTTTTTCTTTTTGTAGTGCCAAATAGGCCATCTCTGTGTCTCCG
Source organism: Bacteroidaceae bacterium (assembly GCA_017521285.1). Lineage (GTDB taxonomy): Bacteria > Bacteroidota > Bacteroidia > Bacteroidales > Bacteroidaceae > Phocaeicola_A. The sequence goes on from JAFXDG010000104.1 coordinate 5,106, forward strand.
TGTCTCTGTGTTCTAAATAATTTATTTCGATGAATGTTATTTCACCACCTTCTTGCCATTGACAATGTAGATGCCGTGAGGCAATTTGGAGAAGACCGTGTTCTCAGGCAAGCGTACACCGGTGATGGTGTAGATGCCGTCGAACGTGCGGGTCTTGCCGGCGGTTACCTCGTCACAGGTGACATCCTCAATGCCGGCGATGTTGACACCACCGAGTCCTTCGGCAATGCCGGCATAGGCGTGTTTGCGGTAGTGGTCGAGTGTCCAGATACCCACAGGGGTGTCAGCACGCCAACCACTGTTTGTGGGTGAGTCGGTGGGACACCAGAAGCAGATGCCGGCCTGTTGGGCAGGAGGAATGATTTCGAGGTATTTCTTCACAATCCATTCGTAGAAGTCGGCCATCTTGTGGTGCATCGCTTCGGTCATCTTCGAGGTGGACACACTGTTGCCGCTCGCATCGTTGTAGCCCATGTCCAATTCGCTGACGCGCACGAGTTTTCCGCTGTTAGCCATCAGTTTGAACATGTTCACGATGGCATTCTCCTTGCTCTTCTGGGTAGAGGCGTTTGCGTAGTAGGAGATATGCATCTGAGTGCCGATGCCATCCACGTATGTCTCTCCGTCAGCCTCCCATTTCTTTATCCAGTTGATGAGGGACTTCAGCTTTTTGTTGTTGTCCCAATCGCTTTCAAGGTTGTAGTCGTTGATGAAGAGCTTGATGTCCTCGGGACCATGCTTTCTGGCCGAGCGGATGGCGCTGCGCACATATTCCAAATCGCCCATGTGGTCTTGCCAGAAGAAATCATTTGAACCGTTGGCGTGTTGCAGGGTATAGTTGCCGCTACCGTCGTCGCCACCTCCCGAGATGGCTTCGTTCACCACGTCCCATGCTTTCACCTTGCCGTCGCAGGCTTCCATCATGCCCTTAATCCACTTGTCCATGGCCCACACGAGGGTGTCGCGTTTCTGTTGGGCGGTGAGGGGAGTGCTGATGGGTAGTTGCAGGTAGAACTCTTCTTCCGCTATCACAGGAGCAACAACGCTGCCACCTGCCTTCTTCATTTTGAAGGTGCTCAGGTCGGTTCCATCAAAAGTGCCGTTCTTCATTTTTTCCACTCCATTCACTTTGAAACTTACGTTGTCGAAGTAGTAGGTGTTGGCCTCGGCCAGTTCGCTCAGATTGAAGGCTATGGACTTACCCGCATCAGCCAGGTTCCCGCTGACTTGCACAGTCTTCCACTCGGTGGTGAACTGTATGTCGCCCAAGGCTTGGTAGGTTACATAGCTGCCGGGTGAAGTGTGGATTTGGGTAGAAGCTTTGGCACTCTTGTCGGCGCGTACGTCGGCGCTGAAGGTGAATTTGGCACCCTTGGCAAAGTTTGTGGGGCAGACAATCCAGAACTGATTGTCCCATGGATCTGATTTTCTGGCAGATGCTTCCACTTTCAGGTATCGGCGCGGTTCGTTTATCTTCATGGCGCCGACGGCCTCTTCTACCTTGATACTCTTGATGTAGAGGTCGCCCACAAAATCACCGCATTGCAAGAGCAGGAAACTGCCGGCGGTAGCTTTCTTGTAGGTCAGTTCTATATCCTTCCATTCGGTGGAGAAGGTGGTGTTGACGTTTACTCCGGCTCCCCAGTCGCCCAATTTGGTGTACAGGTTTCCCTTGCTGCTTCCCTTGGCGCTGATGGTCACTTTGTATGTTTTCCCTTTTTCCATAGGGATGCCGTCCAAGGCAACAAATTGCACTTCCCATGAATTGACCTTCTTGGTGGTCTTGAGGTGCAAACCGTCTGTTGCAGAGAAGTCGATGGAGAATCCGTACTTGCTTTTGTCTGCCGTCCATCCTACGTTCTGTTGGGTGCGGAAGTCTTTCGATTTCACCTCTACATACACCAGTGTGTCGGGGTTTTCAAACGGCTCAGCCGGTATGTCCTTTATCAGGCTGTTGAGCCATGCCGTGGGCTGTTGTGAATGCCAGGCCAGTGTGTGGCCATATACGGCGAGTCCGGCTTTGGTGGCTGCATTGACGTAGTTCTTCACTTGGGTGAAATTCATGCTTCCGTCACTGCCTACGCAACTCGACATCTTCATGGCATTGCCCGCCACCGTCTCGGTAAAGTTGTCGTTGGTCAGTCCTTTTACCGTTGCGTTGTTCAGGTAGTTGCTTACCGTTGTACCGATTCCCAATTTGAAGTTCGGGTATTTTTCGTGGTCGATATAATCCTTCAGAGGAGCATAATCCTTCAGGTATCCATAATTGGCTTCATCGTTGGGATTCCCTATTTCATACTTCTGTTGTGCAAAGGCGGTAGAGACCGTCAGCAGAATCATTGCAGAGATAAATTGTCTTTTGTACATGGTCTTGACATTTTGGTTTATGACATGAATAATGTGCTTCGTCGCGTGGATGACGAACTTCTGTGCAAAAGTAAGAAAAATGTGGGAATAAAGAAGGGTTCCTATAGATAAAATCGTCTATGGGACACAATTGGGGATGAAAATGGGACAATCTGGAAACGAATCAGTCCGAAAATCCAGTTACAAATTATGCGGTCTCTGTCATTCTGAGGACGATAGGACGAAGAATCTGTATACGTCTGCATTATAGTGTCCTGCTTGCGTTTGCAGATTCTTCACTGCGTTCAGAATGACAGAGACGGTGTAAATTCGGACTGACCTGTGTGATCCGTAGAGTTCCCTTGAGCAAAGCGAAAACTCCGCGCCTAAAATTTGGGGAGGCAAAAAATATATAGGCCACACCTTTTGTGAAGGTATGGCCTTTCTGATTCCGTCCGTGACGGATGCTTTCTCGGCTGTATAATTAAGCGAGCTTGCTGATGTGAGCAGACAACTTAGACTTCAAGTTGGCAGCCTTGTTCTTGTGGATAAGGTTGTTCTTTGCCAATTTGTCCAACATCTTCTGTACTTTCGGATACAGAGCTACAGCTTCTTCCTTGCTGTGAGTAGCACGCAACTTGCGTACAGCGTTACGCATTGTCTTGCCGTAGTATCTGTTGTGGAGTCTTCTCTTCTCCTCTTGTCTGATTCTCTTGATAGATGATTTATGATTTGCCATCTCGACTAATCTCTTAAAATTTGTTCTTTAAAAATCTTGTTACTTAGTAGCCCGTAGGAGAGTCGAACTCCTCTTTAGAGAATGAAAATCTCTCGTCCTAACCGATAGACGAACGGGCCATCCTGAAACCACTTTCGCGGTGCTCGTGAGGGTTTGTTTCTCATTTGCGGATGCAAAGGTACGGCCTTTTTCTGAATCTGCCAAACATTTCAGAAACTTTTTTCGATAGATTTTTATTTTTCTGATCCCCTTTTTGTTATATAGTGTTGAATGATAAGTGTTTTTGTAAAAGGAAGAATTTTCTCGAAAAAAGTAAATTTTAAGTCCGAAGCACAAATTCTTGCATTTTTGTGATAAAACTCGTAGCTTTGCCGGAGATAATCAAGCTAAAGGAACTATGCAGGAAAAGACCTCTGCCATTGTGCTTCATTGTTTGCGCTACAACGACACTTCGTACATTGCCAACGTCTATACCGAAACGGTCGGACGTACATCGTATATTGTAAAAGTAACGCGCGCGCGAGGGAGTGGTGTTCGTCCCTCCCTGTTTCATCCGTTGGCTCTGCTCGAATTGGAGGCCGAAGGGAAAAACACGGCCCAATTGCGCCGCGTTACCGAGGCCCGCCTGCTCCATCCGTTGCACTCCCTTCCGCTCGACCCTTTCAAGTCGGCCATTGCTCTGTTTTTGGGCGAATTTCTTCATCATGCCTTGCGCGAGGAGGGGGTGAACCGTCCGCTCTTCGCTTACCTGCTTCACTCCATCCGTTGGCTTGATGCTTGCGAGGGGAGTGCTGTAGCCAATTTCCACCTCGTCTTTCTCATGCGCCTGTCCCGCTTCTTGGGGCTTTATCCCAATCTCGACGATTATGTGCCGGGCGACTGTTTCGACCTCTTGGGTGCCTGTTTCTGTCGCCGTCCGCCTCTGCACGGTCATTTCTTGCGCCCGGAGGAGGCTGCATTCATTCCCCGTCTCATGCGCATGAATTTCGGCACCATGCATCTTTTCTCTTTCAATCGCCATCAGCGCGTGCATTGTCTGGAGGTGTTGAACGACTTCTATCGCCTCCATATCCCCTCGTTCCCCCAACTCCGATCCTTGGAGGTATTGCAGGAGTTGTTTGCCTGATGTAAATAATTCCGCTCCCCCTCTGTAAAGAATTTGAAAAATATCATATTCTCTTTGTGCTCGCTTTGAATATCTTTTCATTTCATTCATGCACAGGGGAATTATATTTGTTTGTTGATATTCAATGCTTTATGTGCTCCTGGAATTTTCGTGTATTTTCGTCCGAAAGAAAAGTTGCGTACATATACGCGATTCTCGTGCGGTCAGTTTTGCATATTTATACAGTCGGATTGTATAAATATACATTTTGTTCGTTTGTAGTCACATCCTTTCTTGCCCGTGTGCACATCCTCTATTGGTCGTCAGTACAACCTGTAGTAGTATGTCTGAAGATACTCGGTCGATCGTGTGCACACGGTCAATAGAGGGTGTGCACACGGGCTGCCAAGTTTCTATCTGCTCCTCTTGTGAGTTTGTATATATATGCAAGAAACTACCCGTTGTGCCGCCTCCTACTTGGATGAAATAGAGAGGAATTAGAAATGTAGGATTTGTTACTAATCTATGTAAGGATGTTTGATGGTTTCAAGTTCCAGGTTTCAGGTTCCAAGTTCAAGGTTCAAAGCCATCAGCCATCGCCAACAGCCATCGCCATCTGCCATCGCCAAAAAACTTACCCGCGTTATCCGCGCCTAAAAATAAATGGAGTCATTTTGCACACCCTCTTGGAAATTCAAGTAATCTGATTTTTCTCCTCCTTTTTTTTTCTTACTCCTGCCCTTTTATCCAAGATTAAGTTGTAACTTTGCGGCACAATTATTTTTCTAATAACATTAAATCATTTATGGAAATACCATTTGCAGAATCTTGGAAAATCAAGATGGTGGAACCCATCAAGAAAAGTACACGCGAAGAGCGTGAACAGTGGATTAAGGAGGCAAACTACAACCTCTTTCAGTTGAAGTCAGACCAAGTATATATTGATTGCTTGACCGATTCAGGTACAGGTGCTATGAGCGACCGTCAGTGGGCGGCCATGATGACTGGCGACGAGGCGTATGCCGGTTCGGCATCGTTTTTCCAGTTGAAGGAGACTATCACCCGTTTGACTGGTTTTGAATATGTTATCCCTACTCACCAGGGACGTGCTGCAGAGAATGTGTTGTTCAGCCACTTGGTGAAGAATGGCGACATTGTGCCCGGTAACTCACATTTCGATACGACTAAGGGACACATCGAAAGCCGTAAGGCTACAGCTCTTGATTGTACGGTGGATGAGGCTAAGGATACTCAGTTGGAAGTGCCTTTCAAGGGAAATGTTGACCCCAAGAAATTGGAAAAGGCGTTGGCCGAACATGGCGACAAGGTGCCCTTCATCATCATTACCATCACCAATAACACTGCTGGCGGACAGCCCGTTTCTATGCAGAACCTGCGCGAGGTGCGTGCTTTGGCCGACAAGTATGGCAAGCGCGTCATCTACGACTCTGCCCGTTTTGTGGAGAATGCCTATTTCATCAAGACTCGTGAGGATGGGTATGCCGACAAGACCATCAAGGAAATTGTGAAGGAGATCTATTCGTTGGCCGACGGTATGACCATGAGTGCCAAGAAGGACGGTATCGTGAACATGGGAGGTTTCATCGCTACCCGTCACGAAGACTGGTACGAGGGCGCCAAGCGTTTCTGTATTCCTTTTGAAGGTTATCTCACATACGGCGGTATGAATGGCCGCGATATGGCGGCTCTGGCCGTTGGCTTGGACGAAAATACTGAATTGGACAATATTGAGACACGTATCCGTCAGGTGCAGTATTTGGCTGCCAAGCTGGACGAGTATGGAATTCCTTATCAGCGCCCCGTTGGCGGACATGCCTTGTTCGTTGATGCCGATATGGTGCTCTCTAATGTGCCTAAGGAAGAGTTCCCCGCTCAGACACTTGCCATCGAACTTTATCTGGAAGCCGGTGTACGCGGATGCGAGATCGGTTACATTTTGGCTGACCGCGACCCTGTAACTCGCGAAAACCGTTTTGGTGGACTCGACTTGTTGCGCCTCTGCATTGCCCGCCGTGTCTATACCAACAACCACATGGATGTGATTGCCGCAGCCTTGAAGAATGTCTATGACCGTCGCGACAGCATCAAACATGGCGTGAAGATTGTGTGGGAAACCGAACTGATGCGCCACTTTACCGTGAAGTTGGAACGCATTGCTGATTAATACAACCATTCCTTTTTTAGACGCGGATAACGCGGGTAAGTTTTTTAGCTATGGCAGCTGGCAATGGCTGTTGGCGATGGCTTTGAACCTTTGACCTTCGACCTTTGAACCCATTTATCTGTGTTATCTGCGTCTAAAAAGTTAATTATGACACGCCCTCAATTGGGAATGTCATTACTCATAAACATTTCCAGATTGTATTTGTTGATAAAGTAAACGGACGGGGAAGGGCGACACTTCTTCGTCGCTAAGTCTTATTATACATTAAACACTGGAATTGCTTATGAATGTAAATCTGTGGAATGCCCTGATGAAGTCGGATTTTGTTTTCGACCGTGAGTCTTATCTTGTTTTGCGACAATCTTGTTATCATCTGGTCCAACATCATGTACCCCAATTGTTGCGTATGGCAGAGGATGATGTGGTTGGATTCTTGTCACAGGCCGCGAAGACTGTAGGCGAATGCTGCGATGCTGGGCTTCGGTTTGATAAGGTGGCTTACCTGTGTCAGCTTGAAAGTTTGAGTGACAGCACTCCCGAAATGCGCAAAAGGGTGTATCTTCGTGCTGTGCATGACACTTTTGAACAGAAGTTGGTGATGCTGTTTGTGGCTATGATGGGCATTTACGCTTCGCATTGTGATGAAGACGACGATTTCTGGGAACCTTATGGATTGAGTGGGCGCTATCTCTCTGTAGAGAAGGGTGTTGAGGAGGTCTTGCAGGCAGAGTGTGTCGTGCCTCTTTGTGATATTTCGTTACCTCATTTTGACCGTCGGATGGCCGTTTCGCTCAGTATGCTTTATTCGGTAGCTGTCACGTGGATGGGTACTGATGAATTTGGATTTCATCTTCACAATTTCTTTCATTATATCCGTCAAAACGACAAGCAGGAGATGATGGCTTGGGTGTATGATGCCCGTCAGTTGCATTAAAAAAAGAGAAAAAAAGCCGACTTCTTGGTACCTAATACAGAAATTATTTGTTCCTTTGTAGCAAAATGTTAAAGACTATAATCTATTTAGCTATGAAGAGAATATTATTAATGGTTCTATTGGGATGGTTGGTGTCAGTCGTTGCTGTGGCCGGAGCTTTGACGGAGGAACAGGCTCGTAAGATTGCCATGGATTTCCGTAAAAGTGGAGCACGCAGTGTGACGCAACTGGAATTGGTCTATACCGGTCTTACCGGACAGGCGGGGACGCGCAGTGTGGGCGAACCAGCTTTCTATGTATATAATTATGTGGGGAATCAAGGGTTTGTAATTGTTTCCGGTGAGGACACTACGTTGCCCATCCTGGCCTTTGCTGAAAACGGACAGTTTGTGACCGGCGAGAAGATGCCTGTGCAGGTGAAAAGTTGGTTACAGGGATATTGCGACTATATCCAACAGGTGCGTTCGGGTGCCCGTTATGTAGAGCCGGCTCCAGATTTGGGGCTTGATATATCCATTGCTGTAGCCCCCTTGGTGCAGGCCCGGTGGGATCAGGCAGAACCTTACAATTATTATTGTCCACCCTTCAGTGCAGTGGAGAATTGTGCGACCGGATGTGCCGCCACAGCCATTGCGCAGATTATGCACTATCATGAATGGCCGGAGACGGGTGAAGGGAGTGTGACATTCGGTGGAAAGGTCATTGATTTTTCGCAGAGCCACTATGACTGGGACAATATGCTTGATACCTATCTTTATGGAACCACCTATCCTCAGTTGCAGGTTCGGGCCGTGGCCAAGCTGATGTACGATGTGGGAGTGTCAGCCGGTATGCAGTATGGATACGAGAGTGGTGCACAGAATGTCGATATCTACCGCTCCCTTTATACCTATTTCAAATACAGCAAGCAGATGCAGTATCTGGTGCGCAACACCATGACGACGGCTGAGTGGAAGGGCCGTATCCGTCAGGAACTGGATGCCGGACGTCCTGTCTATTATGGCGGTTTTGCCGAAGATATGTCTATGGGTCATGCGTTCGTTTGTGATGGTATTGACGAGACAAACAACTACTTTCATTTCAATTGGGGATGGAGCGGTCATTGCAATGGCTACTATTTCTTGAACAATCTGAATCCTCCGATACTGGGTGTCGGAGGTGGAACGGGTAACTTCAATGCCGACCATGTGGCCATTGTGGGCATACAGCCTGCCGTGGAGGGAGAGACTGACTGCCTGACCCGTGCGGTGCTGTTGATGCGCAAGGGTTTTTATACCAATACGAATGTGGCTACACTGGGGCGGAATTTCTATGTACAGATAGGCAATGTCTGGAATTTGGGTCCCGAAGCGGTGAAGACCAGATTGGCTGTTGCCATGTATGATGCGGAAGGCAATTTCGTGAGAACCGTAGGAAGTCAGTTGGATTTGTCGTTGGGGGCATTCGTCGGTATGAGCAGTATGTCTATCCCCGTGTCTATTCCCAGAGATACACCGGAGGGGGCATACGAACTGCGTGTGGTTCATGGTTCCGGAAACGGAGATTGGGAAGAACTGCCCTATTATTACGACTGCTATCAACGCATTATCTTGCTTTCTGTGGAGGGGAACAGTGTGAGTCTGCGTTCACCTGCCCAGTCGGAAGTGGTTCTTCAGGCGCAGCTCCATCACTCTTTGCTGGGAACGTTGCTTCCGGGGAAGAAGTATCAGCTTCAAGTTGATTTTAAGAATGCAGGGAACTGGAATTTCGATGGCCGCATAGGCTATCGTCTGCTGCAGTTGCCGGATGCGATTGACAACGTCGATACGCTGACCGTACAGAAGGCTGAAGATATGGAATTCATCTACAGCGAAGATGCCAAGAGTATGAAGATGGAGTTCCGTCTGACCCATCCTTCCGACTACCTGTTGCAGGCGTATTACATCGACCCCTTGTCTCTCAATGAAGTCATTGCCGGTGAATGGCTGTTGGCTCTTGCCGAACCTGCCGGGAATTTCACTCGTCGGGTGGTGATGGAACAGCTGTGGAAAAGTGGCGACCATCAGGCATTGCAGAAACTGTTGGAGGCTTATCCCGATAAACTCATTGGCCTTACGGTCGTTGAATCCGAATGGCCGGATTATGTCGATTCGTTGGACATGCCGGTCGGTACGTCTGTCCTGATGAACCGTGTGCGCCATTCCGACCTTGCTTCGGCTGCCGATGCTGAATCTTATCTGTTGGATTGGCTGACAGTGCCGGCTATGGCTTCTATAGAGGCAGAGGCCAAATACACGACCCGGGAAAATGATTCAGTGAAAGTGACATTGACAACCAGCTTCGCTTATGCGGCCGACAGTCTTGACATGCGTTTTGCTGTAGTGACATTGGACCGTGACAGCGTTGATGGCGGAGATTCCGGATGGACCTATTCAAATAGGGTGACGGGCTATTTCCCCGCTGAGGCATGGAGTGGGGCATCAGACAGCATCCCCTCTGCCGTGGAGGTGGGCAAGGAGTACACCTATACTTTGACGCTGAAACCGCAATACAGGGGAGAACTGGTGCTTGTCGGCCTCTTGATTGATGGTCAGACAGGCGAAATCTGCAATGCCGTATCATTGCATCAGGATGAGATTGCCCCCATGGAGGGCGAGGTACAGCCGACGAGTGTGAACCTCGAACGCTCGGCTGTCACTATGAATACGGGGATTAAAGTCGTGTTGCCGGCTTCAGTCTCTCCGGCCATCGCTTCGCAGGAAGTTGTGTGGACAAGCAGCCACCCCGATGTAGCCGTGTTCAATCAATGGGGACAATTGGAAGCCCTTGCGCCTGGAACCACCGTCATCCGTGCTGCATCAGTGGTGAATCCCGATGTGTATGCCGAAATGCAACTGACCGTGCAGGCGACGGATTATTCACAAGTGCAACACGTCGAAGCCGGCTACTTGCACTATTTGGTCGATTTTGATTCGTGTCCCGACAAATTGGTGTTGGATGGCGAAATCAATGGAACGGACATTGCCCTGTTGCGTACACTCAGTGGTGGCGATAACATTGTTGGCGACTATATGATAACGTTGCTCTGTCCGTTGGATTCGCTCGATATCAGCCAGTGTCGCATTGTGGCAGGTGGTAAGCCCTATTACAAGGATTACATGACCGAAGACGATGTGGTGGGCAAGGAGATGTTCAAGTGGTGCCTCTTCTTGAAGGAGATTGTGCTGCCCGTCAATCTGGTGGCAATTGGTGACAATGCCTTTGCTGAAAGCAGTCGGGGAGACATGAAGAACATCGAGATTCCGGCAACTGTCAAGACCATAGGTTATGCCCCCTTCCGTGGTTGCCAAGGCTTTGAGGCATTCACAGTGGCCGAGGGTAACACGGCGTACAAGTCGGTGGATGGTGTGCTCTATAATTATGCCGGTACAGAATTGGTGGCTTATCCGGCTGCCCGCAAAGATTCGGTGTACAAACCCGTTGAGACATTGACACGCATCTTGCCATACGCCTTTAACGAGGCTTCCAACCTGACGCGCTTCTCGGCTAATCTGCGCCTCTCTTCCATTGGTTATGGTGCTTTCTACAATGCTTGGCGTTTGGAGGAGGTGAACCTGAGCAACCGGTTGAACTTTGTGGATGAATATGCGTTTGCCGGATGCCAGGCATTGAAGAGCATCAGCTGCAAGCGCGTGACACCCGCCGAGTGTGCCGCCAATGCTTTCGATGGTGTACCCGATGACTGCGTCCTGAATCTGCCCGACAATTTCGACGAAGAGTATTACACCGCACCCGGCTGGAGCCGTTTCACCGATGTGCGTACATCGGTAGATGACACCTTGGCTGATACTGGCATCCGCGTGTCTGCTGTGGCTGGTGGAGTCGTTGTCAAAGGTGCTGCCGCAGGCGACCGTATCTTTGTCTATACCCCGACCGGTACGTTGGTGACGGTGGCCGAGGCTGTTGCTGGCGAAACCCGGATTCCATTGTCTGCTTCGGGCATATATATCATCCATTTTTCGGGATTTAACACGAAAGTGGTTGTCAGATAAACTAAAATAGCTATCTTTGCCCCCGATTAAGAAACCTAAAAGAGATTGAGAAATGAGAAAATTTGGTAAATATGCAGCTTGTTTGCTGCTGGCCGTGGTGCCGGCCGTGACTTCATGTTCTGACGATGATGGCCCCAAGAAGCCTTCGCGCGAAATCGTTCAGGTTGATATTTATAAGGCTGATGCGGATATGTTCCAGCTGTGTGCCCAATATAAAATGACGTACGACGGGAAGAACCGCGTCAGCGGTGTGCGTTCCGAATACAAGTCACAGGAAGTCAGTTTTACGTATGGAGTGAACAGTTTTGCCTATCGTTGGGAAGGGAACGACCCTGCCGAAGGTGTGTTTGTGAACCGCTTTGAAGCCGAGTTGCGTGGCGGACGCGTACAAGTGGGGTCGGTTGACTGTAATGTAGGCACCGAATCGGATACCTATAATTACAATTACCACTACACCCCCCGAGGCTATGTCTTGGATGCTACCTTTGGCGGCTCCCAGTCGTTCAATTACGAGTGGGCCAAGAAAGGGTTGATTGTAAAGGGACATCCCGCCACGTACGATGCCCAGTATGACTATTCAACAGTCAGCAATGATTACAGCATCGACCTGAATGCCTTGCCTTTCTGGGTTGACGCACGGGTTGACGTGCAGTTGGCCATGAACCTGTATGCCCAGTTGGCCGGTGCGATAGGTGCCCGTTATCCCTACTTCTTGCAGGATGCGGACTACACTTACGACTATCTGTTCGATGCCGACGAACGTTTGGTGCAGATTGTGCAGACTCCCTCCAGCATGAAACCCGAGAAGCAAGTGACCTATTGGTTTATGCTTCATTATGCCGATTTGAAGTAAGAGGAGAATGTCTCCCACTCTTGTAAGTATTTCTCTGCATATTGTGTAAAGAAATAGAAAATATCCCCATTTGTCAGCAGTGGCAAATGGGGATGTTTTTTTGCTTTCAGCTTTCTTTGCTTTTTGTTCTATCTTTCTGTTGCACAGTCTGATAGAAAGATTGCTTATTTCCGTCCGAAAGAAAAGTTGCGTCCATATACGCGATTCTCGCGCGGTCAGTTTTGCATATTTATACAGTCGGATTGTATAATTATGCATTCATCGCCAATTCAAAAAAGTGCTTGTTCCTCCCATTCGGCAGCATTTTCAGGCCACCAATCCTAAACATCCGCTCTTTCGCTCCTAAACTTCCACCGAAGAACTCCTGAATTTCCACCGGTGCGCAACTGCGCACAG
>JAFXDG010000105.1 GCA_017521285.1 Bacteroidaceae bacterium
CGGTGGCCAGCAAGCTAACCAAGGCGGTAAGGAAGACATCCAGGATGCTGACTTCGAAGAAGTGAAATAAGCACATAGAGAAATAAGAATACAATATCAAATGGAAAGCGTGTAGCTCAATGAGTTACACGCTTTTCTTGTTTTTGGCCGTACACAATAATATTGCTATCTTTGCGTTATTATTATAAACATCTGTACCTTATTTGTACCTGTAAGAAAAAGTAGATATGATGAGAAGAATAGATATTAAGAACTACAAAATGAATGAATTATGGCAGTAGCAAAGTATAAGATAGTACGGAAATGTCCTGTGTGCGGAGAAGAGTTCTTCGCAAGGACTTTGGAGTCCTGGTATTGTTCACCCAAATGCTCCAAGGTGGCGTGGAAGCGTAAGCATGATGAAGAAAAACGCCAACTTGAACTGGACAAGATTGTAAGCAATATGCCCAAGTCTAAAGAGTATATCAGCATAACGGAAGCGTATGCTATGTTTGGTGCAAGCCGCTCAACCATTTATAGGCTCATCTACATGAAAAAGATTTCCTTCATTGAGCCAGAGAAAGGAATACGACTTGTATGCAAAGGAGAACTAATGAATCTGTTTCCGTTAAGACAGTCTCCGCTTGACACCAAGCCAAGGAAACCAGTTACCATGTACCGCATGGAACCAGAGGATTGCTATACAATAGGTGAGATTTCCAAGAAATTTCATCTGGATGACAGCACCGTGTATGCTCATATACGAAAATACTCAATACCGACCCGGCAAATCGGTAATTATGTGTATGCTCACAAGGAATCAATAGACAAACTTTATAAAGATATAAAACCATTATGAAAAGATTAGATTATACTAAAGTCTCCGTCAAATTAAAGAAAAGTGAGTGGAGAGATGAGTGGTTCATCTATCTTGAAGCTTATCCTGTTTATGAGACGGGAAATGACAAACCCAAACGAGTGCGTGAATATCTCAGGAGGTCTATTACTACCCCTATATGGGATAAACGACGAAGCGAGCGAGCCGTTGCTGGTAGAATAAAGTACAAGCCCAAGCGAGATGACAATGGCGTTATTCAGTGTAAATCCAAGCAAGATATGGAAACTTGCCTTTATGCGGATGGCGTTCGAGTCCTGCGTCAAAAAGAGTACGACAACATGGCTCTCTTTACTGACCAGCAAATGGAAATGGCAGAACAAAGCGAACGCTCAAAATGCAATGTTCTGGAGTATATTGAGAAGTTAATCAAAGAAAGAGAGGAAACTGCGTCAGAATCGATAGTTGTCAACTGGCGCAGATTGCACACACTGTTGTCAATGTTTGCCAAGTGTGACTACATACAGTTCTCGCAGATTGACATGAAGTATATTGAGGCATTCCGTTCCTTCTTGATAAAGGCACCGCAGGGTGGTTCTAAGAAAGGAACTATTTCAAGGAATACGGCATCGACGTACTTCTCTATCTTCAAGGCGGCACTCAAACAAGCTTTCGTGGATGGCTATCTGAATTGTGATATTGCTGCCAAGGCTAAAAATATCATGTTTCAGAGTGCTCGAAGAGAGTATCTGTCACTGGAAGAACTTAATATATTGGCAAAGACTCCGTGTGATGATATACTAAAACGGGCAGCCTTGTTCTCTGCACTGACAGGAATGCGACATAGCGATATTCAAAAGCTTAAATGGTCAGAGGTTGAAGAATACAATGGTGGGTACCGTCTCAATTTCACTCAGCAGAAGACTAAGGGCGTTGAATACATGCCTATATCGCCACAGGCATACAAGCTTTGCGGTGAGCGCAAGAAAGACGGAGAACTGTTGGTGTTTGCCGGACTGCCTGACCCTTCATGGATATCTAGGCCTTTGGAACGGTGGGTAAAAGCATCAGGGATTACCAAGCACATCACCTTTCATTGCTTCCGCCACACCTATGCAACGTTACAATTGGCTAACGGTACAGACATATATACCGTAAGCAAAATGTTAGGGCATACCAATGTAAAAACCACGCAAATCTACGCAAAAGTAATTGACAAGAAGAAAGATGAAGCTACAGAAGCTTTTAAGTTGGACATAGATGAATAGTGATTATCATTTGTAAGCACTTAGTATAGAAGACCACTTGTATCAATAAGTCCTTTATTGTACAGGTGGTTTTTAGTGCCTTTCATTTTCAACATTCTATGTAATGATGCTATTGTTTTGGCACTTTAACCTTTCGTGGAAACCAAACATTTATAACAATAAACAGATAAAAATGAAAAAAGACAGCCTTTTTTGGCTTCTCTCTTTTTGAAGAGAGCAAGCGTGTCCACAAACATGTGGAGTGTACAGAAGACTTCTACAGAGAACTGTATGAGTTGTTTGAGATCGCAAGAAGTTGGTATCTTCAAGCTGAAAAGAATCATATGAAGACAGAGTACTTCATAGAACTATTTGAGCGCAGTCACCAATATATTGACTGTGATTGTGCACGTTGTAAGAACTCGCGACAGATGGCAATTGGCATTATTGGTACTTTGTTTAGAGACTCTAAGTGTGTGTCAATAATCAAGAAAAAAGAAGATTATTCCAAGCAGGAACTTATTGAGTTGTTTCTTCAACATGTGGGTACTGGTCTGCCAATCCTTACCCGAAAGAAATCGTCCATCCTCACTTTGGGATGCCAATTGTCAGACAGACAGATGGATTTGTTGGTAGAACTTGTCCAAAGTCACGACATATTTGATTTTGCCGACAACAGTGATGTGCGTAGCGAGTTGTGTCGCCTATTCAAGTGCGACTTGGACGCATCTATCCGTGTAAAGAATGTACGTAATGTAGCCGTACTGTTTGACGCTATGGCTCAATACCATTTGATAAACAATAATTGGCAATATGTCATGGGAGAAGGTCGCTTCTTAACCAGTATCAAAAAGGATGGAACAGAGAAATTCATAACTTCAAGTTGTCTTTCCTCTTCTCTTTCAAGGATAAGAAGAAACGTTTCCATGACAGCAAGTCAATATGCCATCTGCAAATCCATCGAACAGATATTAAGAGAGGAATAAATCACAATAATTCTGCTAAATGAAAGTAAAAACGTGATAGTTTGGTTGATACTGCCTTACTATCACGTTACTTTTTCTATTTAGTGACAGTCTCCCCATAACTTTGCATCAAAAATCATAAAAAATAATTAGCATGGAAGAAAATAGTATAAGATTTGAAGATATTCCCAACGCTATAACGGGGGTACTGAAAAAGCTGTCATCATTAGAAGACAAGATTGATGGTATATATGAACTTGTTCAATCAGAAAAAGAAGAAACATGGTTTACGGTTGCTGAATTATGTGCTTATCTCCCAACACATCCGGTAGAGCATACCATATATTGCTGGACAAGCAATCGGGAAATACCGTTTCACAAGAGAGGCAAACGCATCATGTTCCTCAAATCTGAGATAGATGAATGGCTTCAAGGAACCAAGGGCAAATCGAAGAACGAGATTCAAAGAGAAGCAGAGGAATATGTACTATCTACACAAAGAAAGAATAGACGGCTAATATAACCGTGCTACTGTCTGTAAACAATTTAATTAAGGTACGTGACACATGAATGAAAGACATTTTAGACTCTATGAGCGAATTGTCGCAATAGAAGACAGTTTGGAGGCTTTGGGACCTATTGACAAACTAATAGAGCGAATCGAGGAATTGGAGAAGATGGTCAAGCAGACCAAAACCGTCTTGGGGTTTGACGAAGCATGTAAGTATATTGGTGTTTCTGAAAGCCTGCTATACAAACTTACAGCCGCAAAAGAAGTTCCACACTATAAGCCAAGGGGAAAAATGCTGTATTTTAATAGAGAAGAAATCGACAAGTGGCTGCTCCAAAACAAACAAGAGGTCATTGGAATGGTAACGAAAATAGAAATTGATAATCCGAAAGAATGAAAATGGAAGAAAATAACAAACATGTACAGCCTAACTCAAAAGAGGAAGGAGTACAGCGTCTCAATCGCATATTGAGCGAATCGTTGATAAAGGCAACAGATACTTATAAAACACCTCCTCAGATTATATGGGTTGATAATTCCAGCATAGCCACATTGGGCAACTTCAGTGCTTCTACTGGTAAGGCAAAGGCGAAAAAGACCTTCAACGTGTCTGCCTTGGTAGCCGCTTCCCTCGCCAACGGCAAGGTACTGAACTATCGCGCCAGTCTGCCAGAGGGGAAACGCAAGATACTGTATGTAGATACGGAGCAGAGCCGCTATCACTGCCATAATGTGCTGGAGCGCATCCTGAAGCTCGCTGGTCTACCTACAAGCATCGACAACGAGAACCTTGACTTTATCTGTCTGAGAGAGTACACGCCCTCCGTCAGGATAGAGGTCATAGACTATGCGCTTGCCCAAGACCAAAGCTATGGACTGGTCATCATCGACGGAATCAGAGACCTGCTTCTCGACATCAACAATGCGGGAGAATCGGTCGAGGTCATCAACAAGATGATGGAATGGTCATCAAAGTATGACCTGCACATCCATTGCGTATTGCATCAGAACAAGGGCGACAATAACGTGCGCGGGCATATCGGTACGGAGATGAACAACAAGGCAGAGACGGTGCTTGTCATCACCAAGAGCACCACCAATCCCGACATCAGCGAGGTGAAGGCGATGCACATCCGTGAGAAGGAGTTCAAGCCGTTTGCCTTTACAGTCAATGAGGAAGGGTTGCCAGAGATTGTCGAGCACACGCCGGAGAAGGAAGAAGGTGACAAGCAACCGTCAAGGTTTACTTACCAAGACTTGACATCCGAACAGCATAACGAGGCGCTGACGGCTGCATTCAAGGAGAAACCTATCAAAGGATTCGATCGCATGGTGGAGGAATTAACGCAAGCCTATGCAGACATTGGCTTTAAGCGTGGCAGAAGCGTCATCATCAAAATGCTGAAATACCTGATTAACGAGCAAAAGCTCATAGTGAAGCGGGATAATCATTACTATTTCGGATATACACCTGCCGAGATTGACCTGTTCCATGAAGAGGAATAAAAACAGTTCAGAAACCAGTTTAGTTTACGTCCGTACCTATATATAAGAAATAAGGCCAAAGTAAACCGAAATCGGAGGCTGAATTGGGAAGCGGAAAAGTAGTTTAGCAAATGGTTTAGTTTACGGGTGTGCCTATATAGGAGAAAGGGTAAAGTAAACTGTTTCCATGGACAAAGTAAAACCGAACAAATGAAAGTACAATGAATATTGAACAATCGAAGAAACTGAGCATTATAGACTTCTTAGACAAGGAGAATGTAACGCTGAAAAAGAAGAAGGGCAATGCCTACTGGTATCTGTCACCCTTCAGGGACGAGAAGACCGCATCGTTCAAGGTCAGCAAGAAGGAGAACCTGTGGTACGACTACGCCATTAAGGAGGGCGGTGACCTTGTGGAGCTGGTAAAGCGTATGTATAACAAACAATCCGTTTCCGATGCCCTTGCCTACCTTGCGTCCAAGAGTATTGCCACTGTGGATAAGGCAATCGAGACCGCTATCGCAGCCAAGGAATACACGACAACCAAGATGAACGATGTGAAGCTGCTCCCACTGAGCAACCATTCTCTGCTGTCCTATTTCAGTAGCCGACGGATAGACATCACCATTGGCAGGATGTATTGCAGGGAGATACACTACAAGGTTGAGCAAAAACATTACTATGGCATTGCCTTTGGCAATCTGAGTGAAGGACATGAGGTGCGCAATCCCTATTTCAAGGGCTGCATCGGGCATAAGGACATCACCCTGCTTGCCCATACGTTCAACGAGTGGCAAAACGGTTGTCTGGTCTTTGAGGGCTTCATGGACTTCCTTGCTTATATGACCCTCGTTAAACAGCAAGACCGATGGTTTGTCGTTGAAAGCCCTTGCGACTATATGATACTGAACTCAGTCGCCAACCTCAAACAGGCATTGCATTACCTTGACCGTTACACCCACATCCATTGCTTCCTCGACAACGACCAGGCAGGACGCAAGACGGTTGAGAGCATCAGCAATGTATTCGAGTACAGGGTGACGGACGAGTCCTTCAGATATGCCGACTACAAGGATGTCAACGACTATCTGATGAGGAAGAAACGAACGGCATCTGAATGACATTATAAAGACGAA
Organism: Bacteroidaceae bacterium; assembly: GCA_017521285.1. GTDB lineage: Bacteria > Bacteroidota > Bacteroidia > Bacteroidales > Bacteroidaceae > Phocaeicola_A. The sequence continues at coordinate 6,159 of JAFXDG010000105.1, forward strand.
AACACCATCATTTGATGCAAAAATGGCTCAAATGCATTGAAATTACATATCAAATCTGCACTTTTTCGCCCAAACATGCTTGATTCTCAATTATTATCCTTATTTTTGCATCGTTTTAATACATTATTAAAATGTAGCAGAATGGAATTGAAAAAAGAAATAAGGATATTGGGCAGACGCTTTGAGGTGGAACCTCGTGCCAAGGAAAGCCTGAAAGGCATCACGGTTGGCGAGAAACTCTCATACCGTTTCTATGATGGCACATACCAAGGCACGCCCCTGCTGTTCGTTGAGCCCAAGAAGGGCAATCCCTCTCCACGGACTTGCGCCATCACGGGCAAGCGGTTGACCGAAGCCCTGGGACTGCCTGCGGTGTTTATCCTTGCGCCCGGACCCACCTACGAGCGACACAGACTGGCAGACAAAGGAGTCTTCTTTGTCATGTCCGAGGAATATGCCCATCTGCCAGGCATCATAGCATTGGAGAAGACAAGCAACAGGAAGATTGCCGAAGTATTGACCCCTGTGGCGCAATACATACTACTCTATCACCTACAGGTGGGCAGTATTGAAGGAATGTCGCCAAGGGATATTGCACCGTTGCTTCCATATTCTTACGAAAGCGTCACGTTGGGTGTCACCTGTCTTGAAGATGTAGGACTGTGTCAAAAGATTCAGAACGGACAGCGCAGCAAGGTGGTACACTTCGAGTTGAAGGGCAAGGAACTGTGGGACAAGGCTCAGAACGTCTTGCTGTCACCTGTGGAGAACCGCATCTTTTGCGATGACATACGCTTGGATGCGGAATACCCCGTATGCGGCATCAATGCCCTGGCACATTATTCCATGCTTAATCGTGACCGGGAAGAGATGATAATGATGACAAGCAAGGAATATCGTGCCGTCAAGTCGGCTGATGTCATGGAGAATCCCAACATCTATGACGGCAACTATATCATAGAGGTATGGAAATACCCTGTTGTCAGCAAAATGGGCGACAAAAGCCAGTGGGTTGATCGCCTTTCCCTTGTCCTTTCGTTGAGAGATGATGATGATCCGAGAGTAGAAAAAGAAGTAGAACGAATAATCAGTGAACAGAAATGGAAGGATTAGTCAAGTTCCGTGAAGCATTTGCGGAATACTCAGAAAACTATGTGGTGATAGGCGGAGCAGCCTGTGACATCACCATGACCAATACCGTGGTGCGTCCACGCGCCACACACGACATCGACATGATAGTCATCGTAGAGAACATGACCGAGGCTTTCGCCAATCGCTTCTGGCAGTTTGTGCGGGAGGCTGGCTATCGACCTGAAAAGAGGAAACAGGAGGCTGGTGAGCCACCAAGGTATGAAATGTATCGTTTCCTTGATGGTAAAGACGGCTATCCCGAGATGATAGAACTGCTGTCACGCCACCCCGACGTGCTTGGAGAGCCAAAGGGATTTGTCATAGAACCTATCCCGACCGATGAAGATGTGTCGAGTCTTAGTGCCATCATCATGGACGATGATTACTATCACTTTACTATCGCACACAGCCAACTGACTGATGGCATACGCCATGCCAATTCCGCTGCCTTGATAGCACTGAAGGCAAGAGCCTACCTAAATCTCATGGCAGACAAGCGGGACGGCAAGCATGTGAACACCAAAGACATCAAGAAGCACCGTTCGGACATCCTGAAAAATGTGGTCATAATGACTGAGGACAACATTGAGGCTCCTGCTTCAATAGTGGCATGTATAAGGGAGTTTGTCGCCTCCATCAGAGCCGACTGGTCAACTCTCGCAGAACCATTGTCAAAGTCACTCGGTCAAGACGAGGCATTTGTGACCGGACTGTTAGATCAACTGGATGAATTGTTTATAGAAGCATGACCAATATGAAGATACAATACGCATCCGACCTGCATCTGGAGTTTGCCGACAATTGGCGGTATCTGAAAGCCCACCCCTTGGAGGTGACGGGCGACATACTGCTGCTTGCCGGCGACATCGGCTATCTCGGCGATGACAACTACTCCAAGCATCCCTTTTGGGACTGGGCATCGGAGAACTACAAGGAGGTGCATTGCTGCATGGGCAACCATGAGTTCTACAAATATTATGATGTGGCGACACTGCCCGACGGCTATCTCTTGGAGGTACGTCCCAATGTATTCAGCCACTACAACGGTATTGCGAGGATTGGCGACACCGACATCATCCTCTCCACCCTTTGGTCGAGGATTCCTTTGGAGGACGCTTACTTCACCGAGCAAGTGATAAGCGACTTCCGCCGTATATTATATAAAGGTGAGCTGATGACCCATGCCCAATTCAATGCTGAGCATGAACGTTGCCTCACCTTTATCAAGGATGCAGTGGCATATTCGCAAGCAGCCCATAAGATTGTTGTCACCCATCATGTACCATCGTTCCGTATGCTCCACCCAAAGTTTCAAGGCAGCAAGGCAAACGTGGCGTTCACCGTAGAGTTGGAGGACTATATCACCGATAGCGGCATAGACTATTGGATATACGGACATTCGCACACCAACATCGATGCCAGGATAGGCAACACCCAATGCTTGTCCAACCAGTTGGGCTATGTTTTCTCTAACGAACATCAGGACTTCTCCCATGGCAAGTACCTGACCATATAGCCATCCACATTTTTTTCATCCACCCTCTTTACAAGCTCTTCCCTATCGGAAGGGCTTTTTTTGTGCCTTTCGAGTTTGATTTTTGAGTATGATTGCGAGTGTAATCAAAATTAGAGTTAAGATTTGGCTCCGCGGAAAGTCATTTCGGTTTAAGATTGAAGAAAAGGTAGTTCCTTTGCATCGGCAATAAGCCAAACCATAGTAAAATCAAACTTGAAAATATGAAGTCATTTGTAATATTCGCCATTGTCGTGACCATAATCTATGTCATCTACTATACGGTCATCATCGTGCAGGATCTGTACGGAAAGCCCAAGGACGAGAAGTCACAGGGCGAGTCGTTTGATGTCAGTGACATGACCGACGAGGAAGAGTCGATAGCGGTCAGCGAGAGCGACGGTGGTTTCAGCGTAGGCGACAACCAATATGAGACAGCCTACGAGGAGAAGCAGCTTGCAGAGCCTACAGAGGAGGCAGCCGCCACTGCGGAAGAGAGCAAGCCTCATGTGCTTGAAAAGATACAAAGCGCAATCGAGAAGGAGATGGAGGAAGTGAATACCACCTATTCCGACCCCATGTATTCGGAAGAATTGAACAACACCATCATCGCCCGCGGTCTTCGTCACAATGGACGTGACATGGTCAAGGTGGAATCACTCAATAATGAGATATGATGTCAAAAACAAGAAGTGCATTTCTATCATTATATGCCGCTTTAACCCCAGCTCTGGCCAGTGCTAAGTGTGGCAACGTGGACTACAGCTGGGGAGCGGACGCACTTGCGAGTGCCCATGACTATGCCGTGACGATGATGCTCTATATCGTTTATCTGTGCTATGCAGTGGCGGGCATCGTGGTCATAGTCAGCGCCTTGCAGATATATATAAAGATGAATACGGGCGAAGAAGGAGTGAAGAAGAACATCATGATGCTGGTGGGAGCCTGCCTGTTCCTCATAGGAGCGACCATCGTCTTCCCCGCTTTCTTCGGTTATCAGATTTGAGATACAGGTGATACGAGATAAGATAACTCAAAGTGTAACAAATTAAAAGGTAAAAAGAATGTTTGAAAGGATTAACAAGAAGGTGAAGGGATTCTTCTCTTCACAGCGCATGAAAACGCTCGCCCTGATGTTGCTTGTCGGCACCACCGCAGCAATGGCACAGAACGCAGCCGGCGACTACTCGGCAGGAACGACCGCGCTTACCACAGTGACGGAGGAGATTGCCAAGTATGTACCTATCGTGGTGAAGCTCTGCTATGCCATTGCAGGTGTCGTTGCAATTGTCGGAGCCATAAGCGTTTACATCGCCATGAACAACGAGGAACAGGACGTGAAAAAGAAGATCATGATGGTCGTCGGCGCATGTATTTTCCTCATTGCAGCAGCCCAGGCACTGCCTCTGTTCTTCGGCATTGGAGGTTAAACGCAGCGTGAGATTGTGAGTATGTAGAACGTTAAAACACTGACAGTTATGGCAGATACAAAGCAAGAGCGTTTTCCGGATTATCCCATTTTCAAGGGACTGCAACGTCCATTGGAGTTCTTCGGGTTGCAGGGACGCTACATCTACTGGGCGGCAGCCACCGCAGGAGGAGCCGTTGCGGGTTTCATCCTCGGCTACTGCATCTTCGGTTTCGTGGCAGGACTCGTGCTGCTAGTCCTCGCCGTAGCTGTCGGTGGCGTTCTCATCGTCATGAAGCAGCGCAAGGGCTTGCACAGCAAGAAGAGTGACAACGGCATATTCATCTATGCCTATTCAAAGAAAGTGTAAAACAAAAAAGAGAATCCATTATGTCCAAGTGGAAAGCTATCAATGATTGTAAGTGAATGGAGGTGGGGGCATCACGCATGAGGGTGCGCCCGCCTTTTTGCGATTAAAAAAGAAAAAGAACAATGACCCTATACATCATACTCATATTCTCAGCCATCTGCGTGGGCATGGCCATCAGTGTCAAGGCATTCGGCACGGGAGGGAAGCGCAAGCGCATCTTCCAGGACATCTACTTCTCCATCGAGGAAGTGGATGGCATCGGCGTGCTCTATACCAAGACGGGCGAATACTCCGCTGTTCTGAAGATGGAGAACCCTGTGCAGAAGTATTCCGCCAACATCGAGGCCTACTATGAGTTCACCCACCTCTTCGCCGCCCTTGCCCAGACCTTGGGCGAAGGCTATGCGCTGCACAAGCAGGACGTGTTTGTGAGGAAGGCATTCAAGGAAGAGAACGGTGGAAATCATGAGTTCCTGAGCGAGAGTTACTTCCGCTATTTCAACGGCAGACCCTTTACCGACAGCGTCTGCTACCTCACCATCACACAGGAGAACAAGAAGAGCCGTCTGATGTCGTTCGACAACAAGAAATGGCGTGACTTCTTGGTGAAGATACGCAAGGTGCACGACCAGCTGAGGGATGCCGGCGTGAAGTCCCGATTCCTCGGCAAAACGGAAGCCTGCGAGTATGTGGACCGTTTCTTCTCCATGAACTTCCGTGACAAGGTGGTGTCGATGACCAACTTCAAGGTCGATGACGAGACCATCGGCATGGGGGACCGTAGCTGCAAGGTGTATAGCCTTGTGGATGTGGATTATGCCAACTTGCCGTCGGTCATCCGTCCCTACGCAAATATCGAGGTGAACAACACCAGTATGCCCGTTGATCTCGTGAGCATCGTCGATAGCGTGCCCGGAGCCGACTGCGTGGTGTTCAACCAGATGGTGTTCGTGCCCAACCAGAAGCGTGAGCTTGCCCTACTCGACAAGAAGAAAAACCGCCATGCCTCCATGCCCAACCCCAGCAACCTGATGGCTGTAGAGGACATCAAGCGTGTGCAGGAGGTGATAGCCCGTGAGAGCAAGCAGCTCGTCTATACCCACTACAACCTCGTGGTGGCAGTGAGCGGCGACACCGACATACAGAAATGCACCAACCATCTCGAAAACTCCTTCTCGCGCATGGGCATCCACATCAGCAAGCGGGCCTACAACCAGTTGGAGCTGTTCGTCAACTCTTTCCCCGGCAACTGCTATGGCATGAATGCCGACTACGACCGATTCCTCACCCTCGGCGATGCCGCCACCTGTCTGATGTACAAGGAGCGCATCGTGCATAATGAGGACACCCCGCTGAAGATATACTATACCGACCGCCAAGGTGTGCCCGTAGCCATCGACATCACAGGAAAGGAGGGAAAGGAGAAGCTGACCGACAACTCGAACTTTTTTTGTTTGGGTCCTTCGGGCAGCGGCAAGTCGTTCCACATGAACAGCGTGGTGCGTCAGTTGTGGGAGCAGAACACCGACATCGTCATGGTCGATACGGGTAACTCGTATGAGGGACTCTGCGAGTATGTGGGCGGCAAGTACATCGCCTATACGGAGGACAAGCCCATCACCATGAACCCCTTCAACATCAGCAAGCGGGAGCTGAACATTGAGAAGATAGACTTCCTGAAGAACCTGATACTGCTGATATGGAAAGGCTCGGAGACGCAGATACCCGAACTGGAGTTCCGTGTCGTGGAGCAGTTGGTGACGGAGTATTACGATTTCTATTTCAACGGTGTGCAGCCCTATCCTTCCTCACAGAAGGAGACACTGAGAAAAAACCTCTCCACCATGGAGAAGCGGCGCGGCACGGAGCTGACGCAGATACACGACAAGGTGGAGAAACTCATCAAGGGACTGGAGGAACGGCGCATGGCATTGAGCGTGAAGACCCTCTCCTTCGACTCATTCTATGAGTTCGCCTGTGAGCGTCTCGACCAGATCTGCATCGAGAACAACATCACCACCATCGACTGCGACAACTTCGCCTATATGCTCCAAAACTTCTACCGTGGCGGCAAGTACGACAAGATTCTCAACGAGAACGTGGATAGCACCTTGTTCGACGAGACCTTCATCGTCTTCGAGGTGGATGCCATCAAGGAGAACAAGCAGCTCTTCCCCATCGTGACGCTCATCATCATGGACGTGTTCCTGCAGAAGATGCGCCTGAAGAAGAACCGCAAGTGCCTTGTCATCGAGGAGGCATGGAAAGCCATCGCCTCGCCGCTGATGGCCGAGTACATCAAGTACCTATACAAGACAGCCCGAAAGTTCTGGGCGAGCGTGGGCGTAGTGACACAGGAGATACAGGACATCATCGGCAGTCCCATCGTGAAGGAAGTCATCATCAACAACTCCGACGTGGTGATGCTGCTCGACCAAAGCAAATTTCGTGAGCGATTCGACGAGATCAAGGCGATATTAGGATTGACGGATGTGGATTGCAAGAAGATATTCACTGTCAACCGCTTGGATAACAAGGAGGGAAGAAGTTTCTTCCGTGAGGTGTTTATCCGACGTGGATCGACGAGCGGAGTGTATGGTGTGGAGGAGCCGCACGAGTGCTATATGACCTACACCACCGAGCGAGCTGAGAAGGAGGCATTGAAACTCTATAAGCATGAACTGAAGTGCAGACATCAGGAGGCTATCGAGCGGTATTGCAGAGATTGGGATGCCAGTGGCATCGGGAAGTCGTTGGCATTTGCGCAGAAGGTCAATGAGGCGGGGCATGTGCTCAATTTGACGGACGATGGAGCCACTCGCCGCTGACACGGCGAGCACGGGGGCTGATTGATGGAAACGGAAATCCCGGAATAGACGTAAAGCCCAGATGCCCGAAAGCAAAACTTTCGGGAACGGTGGCTGGGTAGTATTTACGATTAGTAGTAAATACGATTAGTAGTGAATACTACCAATAGTAAATACTACAAGTAGTAAAGTAGTGGAATAGTAGAAACTGAAAGTAGTAAAAACGTAAAGTAGTGAAGCAATGAGACGTTTATACCTTATTATAATATATATGTGTCTTACACTTGTCGTGGGAAGGGTTCATGCGCAGTATTACAGCGTGAACTACGACAAGCAGATCGTTGCCGCCATGGCTGCCGCATTCGGTGCTGGAGCTATGGCAGAGAGCTATTATAACGAGCAGGTGGGCGAAATCTTGAAGCACTACAATGCCGCAGAGGTTGCCACTGCCGGCATCTTCGCTGCCAAGTTCTTGGAGCGCAAGGCATTCACCGACCTCGGCATTTGGAGCAGTAGCACGGAGAACTACTATTACCGCCGCATCCACAATATGGTGGCGAACAAGATTATGCCCAAGATATGGACGGTGGCAGGAATGATGCTGAAAAGTCCGCAGACCGCCCTCTACTGGGGCAGTTACCTGATGAAGATATGCGCCGACACAAAGTCGCTGTGTATGCAGTTTGAGAGTGTCGTGACCAACAGTAGCTTGACCTTTGCCGACATTCAGTTCTTGGAAATCAACCAAGAGATAGCCGCCATCCTCAAACTCTCGGAGATAGGCAATGTAGATTGGCAGCAGCTGTTGGATGACATCGCCAGTGTGCCCGGCAACTTCACCGTGGAGAACCTCACCGCCGACATCGAGACGCTTTACAATATGGGAGCATCGTTGGCGACGGCAGGTATCAACGGGGCATCAGGCGCACTCTTGCAGCAGAGTGCCTTCAACGACCTTTTCAATGGCAAGGTGAGTAAAATCATCGACATCTATGACAACTACCATGACCTCTATGAACAGGCAGAGAACGGCATCGGCAGCACACTCCTTAGTCTGGTGGGTGGCGAGGACAACGTGGCAGCCCTCTTCGACCTCTCCAACTACAACATCACCTCGTGGATGACAGACTATCTGAGCGAGACGCAGGGCAACTACTATACACAGCGTTGGTACATTGCCCGACGAGACCAAGGCAGCGTAAGCCTCTGTGACTACTATCCGCCGACCGATGACAACAGTATTCTGAACGGTGACCATTGGTATCGTATCAACACCTCCGACCCCAACTTCTACCCTAACAGCACGCAGCGAGAGCAGATACTGGCCAACTCGGAGAACCATGCCGGATGGAGCCGCAGCCGTGTGCAGCAGCTCAACGCCCAGAGCGACGGCTTCACCTATACGATGAACTATTGGATGTCGTCGTACATCATCAGCCGTGGCGGCAAGCAGACCAAGAAGGCCTACGCCTACGAGATACACGTTACCAAGAGCTGGAACAACGTGGAAGAGGTGTATGAGGATGTCTTCGACTCCTACAGCATGGACTTGAATACCTTCAAGCGTCAGTTGCAGGCACGTCTCTCGGAGTATAACGACAACGAGGAGGGCTATGTCTATTACATCGGCAGTGACGCACGCCGTTACTATCAAGCCACCGATGCCGCCAAACTGAAGGGCGTGGAGAGCGTGACCATCAGCGTCACCTGTTCGGACGGTGTCACCCTCGGACAGGGCAGCACGCAGTACAAGTGCCGTGAGTGCGGCGGTTCGCTCAATGCCCACAGCAAGGAATGCGCCATGAGGACAAGCGTATCAGAAAATAATCTCGACCTATCGGAACTGGACGAGAAGGAACGTGAGGCGAATAGCAAGATAGCCCTGTTGGAGGCGCAGATAAGCCAGTTGGAGACAGAGAACAGGAACCTGCTCACGCAGATAGCCAATGCCTCTGTGGAGGAAGCCCCTGCCTTGCGGCAGCAACATAATGTCAACAAGACGAAGATAGACAACCTGAAGAAGGAATTGGCGACATGGCAGCAGCAGTTGGCAGACATACAGAATGCCAAGAGCGAGGCGGCTAACGACAATGCCACCTCCACCGATGACTACTACCGCATCCCTGCCATCATGCAGGATGTGAAGTCAGCCTACAATCTCACGTGGCAAGGTGCCGGTTCGTGGAACGGCTACACCTACGTCCGAACTGCCACCATGCCCAACATCAACGGCATTATCACCTTCAAGGCGACACTGTCCATTGCAAGGAAGCCCAAGTACTTCCTTGGCATCAAGATACACCGTGCGATACTGCAAATATCGTGGGAGCTGACCTCGGAATACACCGACACACAGGTGGTGGATGTGCTGACCCTTGACCCGAATGCCTCTGACGAGGAGAAGACGAGGCAGGTGAACAGCCGTATCTCGGAGATAGCCCAGGAGTTCCCGTCGTGCAGCATCACCACAGAATATGCCAAGAGCGAGGCAACCCAGACCGCCGACAATGACGATGTAATACACCTGCTCTGGTCGAGCGACCGTCTGGAGATAGCCCGTGAAGTAGATAGCCGTATCACCAAGATTTACGCCGACTTGGTATCATTAGAAAAAATGATGCACTACAAGCGCAGCATCATTGACGTGCTGAAGGACATTCTTCCTTCAATCGACGCAGACCAAGGTCGCAGAAGGACACTCATTGAAGAGTGCTACGAGCGATGGAGAGAGAATGCAGACCCTAACAGAGGGAATGGTGAAGATAACGAGAACGAAAACTGAGGGAGGAACGGAGAATGAGACATACCATCATCATAGCTCTCCTGCTGATTACCCTCTTCCCCAATACAGCCTTGGCGCAATGGGGATTCGATGCGGTATCGGTGGAAGCATACATCAACGACCACAAGAAGCAGCGCAGCCTCTTGCTGGCACGCAGCACTTTGGAGTACAGCAATCAACTGCTGCATGAATACAGCAGTGAAGAGGTGGGCAAATACAAGGAACTGAATGTGGATTTGGACAAATACACCCGGGCCTTCGACATCATCGATGTGATGTACCAGTCGTTGCGCACGGTGCTGAACGTGAAGAGCACCTACCAGACGGTGAGCGACCGCATCAGTGACTACAAGAACCTGTTGGAGGACTTCAATGATAAGGTCATCAAGCGGAAACACATCGAACTGGCTGACACGATGCTCATCAGCATCAACAAGAAAGCCATCGACAACATATACAACGAAGGAAGCCAACTCTACCATAGCGTCAACGACCTCGTGTTGTATGCCACAGGAGCGGCAGCCTGTTCAACTTCCGACCTGCTGATGGTGTTGGACAATATCAACAATTCGTTGGACCTGATAGAAAAACATCTGAACCAAGCCTACTTCCAGACATGGCGGTATGTGCAGCTGCGCATGGGCTATTGGAAGGAGAAGGTGTATCGGACGAGGACGAAGGAAGAGATACTGGAAGATGCCTTCAGCCGATGGAAAGTGGCAGGAAAACTTGACTATTGACGGATTGTAAACAAAAGAAGAACGGACATGAAGAAGACAATGATACTCATCATGGCGGTAGCAACCACCATCAAAGCCACAGCCCAGAGCGTGACCTACAACCACGACTCCTCCAAGCAGAACCAGATAACGGTGATGGAGACAGGTGGCGGTTCTCTCACCCCTGAGTTCTATTATTGGCTGTTACATAACAACTATAAGAAGACAGCGGCAGAGAAGAACAAGTTAGGTTTCCGCACTCTTGCCGGCATCAACCTCTACAACCAAGTAGATGATGCGGAGAAGATAGACTCTGCCCTCACCAAGCGTGCTGAGGTGGAAGCCTTGAACGTAGCCGACCGACAGATAGACCTCGCCTGGCTTGCCGAAAGCAGCAAGATCAACGGTCAGTTGGACAAGATGAAGGCGAACATAGACCATATCATCCCTACAGGAGGCACCATCAACGACAAGCGTCGGTGGGAGGAACTGTACAATATGTACCAGTGTGCCGTGAAAGCCACCAAGGATGCCTATATGCCCAATGCACAGAGAAAGCGGCAGTATCTTAGCATCTATGCCGACCTGACGACACAGAACGAGACACTACTGAAATACCTTGTGCAGCTCAACACCCAAAGCCAGACTACCGCCCTCTTGGCAGCCACCAACGACCGTGTAGTACATAAAGGCAGCATCATCAGCGATGCCAAGAGCCGTTGGCAGGAAAACATGAAGGGCGTGAGGAGCTCGACAGGCACTGACGGCGATGATGCCAACAGCGGTGAGGGTGAAGAAAGTGTGAACAGATAGAAATAAGGGAAGAGAAGAAATAATCACAAAACAGCATAGAGATATGAACGATATTCAGATTTTCAACAACGAGGAATTTGGAGCAGTCCGAACCACAGGAACACCAGAGCAACCCTTGTTCTGTTTGGCTGATGTGGCAAGAGTTCTTGGACTAAAAACCAGCAAGTTGGTACAACGACTTTCGGATGATGTACTTTCAAAGTACCCCATCTCGGATAGTCTTGGAAGAGAACAGGTTACAAACTTTATCAATGAAGACGGACTGTATGATGTCATCCTTGACAGTCGCAAACCCGAAGCCAAACGTTTCCGCAAGTGGGTGACATCGGAGGTGCTCCCCTCTATCCGCAAGCATGGTGCCTATATGACACAGCAGACCATCGAGAAGGCATTGGCAGAGCCAGACTTCCTGATACGGTTAGCAGTCAATCTGAAGGAAGAACGACAAAAGCGTCTGCTTGTCGAACAGGAGTGTGAACACCAAAGGACACGCATCGTTGAGTTGGGATCCAAGGTGGATGACCTGCAACAGGAGGTGACGGAGATGAAGGACAAGGTGAGTTACCTTGACATCATCCTTGCCACGAAGAGCAGTGTCCTGGTCACACAGATAGCACAGGACTATGGCGAGTCGTCCATCCGCTTCAACCGACGTCTGAAGGAGATGAACATCCAGTATCAGCGTGGCAAGCAGTGGATTCTGTATGCCGACTACAAGGACTGCGGTTATGTGACCAGCGAGACCTACCTCATTAAACACAAGGACGGTACGGAGGATGTGCGCATGAACACCAAATGGACACAGAAAGGTCGCCGCTTCCTCTATGAGAAACTGAAGAGCGTGGGAGTCATTCCTGTTATCGAAAGAACATAAAATAAAGAAATAGCTATGGAATCAATATCAAAAATACAGTTACGTCTCTATGCCGCCAAGAGGAAAAACGGCAAGTGGCAGTTGGAGATGTCAAGGATGCCGAAGCGAATCAGCGTTATCGGCAGGACACCCATCGTTGATGAGCATTATATGCCATCTGATTTAGAGGTAGTTTCAATGTCAAAGCTTCACAAATATGTCGGAAGTTACTACGGCAAGATTGTGAAGACCCTCAAAGAGGAAGGCATCATCACCAAGGAATATGGAATGTGGAAACTGCGTGAAGACCTTCAGGACAAGGGCATTGCGGTATATGTCACAGGCAGGATGCGCTGCTTCTACCACTTCTATCTGTCATGGACACCGAAAGGCATAGAGTTTATCAAAGAGATTATCAACAATAGAACCAGGCACTGATGGCAGACAACATACTCAGCGATTTCGGCATCAACATCCTCGAAGAGGAGATTGACGATGTGATATTCCAGACCAACGAGTTCCTGACCGATGCCACCTTCACAGGCTCACAAGGGCCGTTCTGGTGGATCCTCCAAATGTGTATGGCATTGGCGGCACTGTTCTCTATCATCGTGGCGGCAAGCATGGCCTACAAGATGATGGTGAAGAACGAACCGTTGGACGTGATGAAACTGTTCAAGCCCTTGGTGGTGAGCATCATCCTCTGTTGGTGGTACCCACCTGCTGACACAGGCATGACCAACAGCGGCAGCAGCTGGTGCGTATTGGATTTTCTATCCTATATTCCCAATTGCATCGGCAGTTACACCCACGACCTCTATGAGGCAGAGGCGACCCAAATTTCCGACAAGTTTGAGGAGGTGCAGCAGTTGGTATATGTCAGGGACTCGATGTACACTGACCTCCAGGCACAGGCAGACGTGGCGCATAAGGGCACATCAGACCCCAACCTGATAGAGGCGACGATGGAGCAGACGGGCGTGGACGAAGTGACCAACATGGAGAAGGATGCCAGCAAACTGTGGTTCACCTCACTGACGGCAGGGGCCGTGGTGGGCATCGACAAGATAGTGATGCTGATAGCCCTGATCGTGTTCCGCATCGGTTGGTGGGCGACGATATACTGTCAGCAGATATTGCTCGGAATGCTCACTATATTCGGTCCAATACAATGGGCATTTTCGTTGCTGCCCAAGTGGGAAGGAGCGTGGGCGAAGTGGCTAACCCGTTATTTGACAGTTCATTTCTACGGAGCCATGCTCTACTTCGTCGGTTTCTACGTCCTGTTGCTGTTTGATATTGTGCTCTGCATACAGGTAGAGAACCTGACGGCCATCACCGCCAGTGAGCAGACGATGGCAGCCTATCTGCAAAACTCGTTCTTCTCGGCAGGCTATCTGATGGCAGCGAGCATCGTGGCGTTGAAATGCCTGAACCTCGTGCCCGACCTTGCGGCATGGATGATACCAGAGGGCGACACCGCCTTCTCAACCCGAAACTTCGGCGAGGGCGTGGCACAACAAGCCAAGATGACGGCTACGGGAACCATGGCGACCGTGATGAGATAACATGTGAGTGTGCGGTGAGTCACCGCACCTCCTATTGAAACAAATAAAAGTAACCATCAAGAAAAATGAAAGCAAAAAATGAAATTGAGCGTTGGCTCAAAGATGAGAAATTCATGGCGTTTGCCAACAAGCGTGCAAAGGAAGAGTTTTTCAATTCCGAAAACAACTACATCGACCCACAGTATGAGGAGATGGCAGAAGGCTTTGAGGATAACGACGAGTATGTAGTGCCTATGGTAGATTACCTGAGTTATCGCTTGCATCGTGCCAAAATCTACAGAAATCGACGGAGACGTGAACGTGACATCTGGTGGGTGTGGATCCAACTGAAATACGAAGGCATCTACGTAGAGGCTTGCATCAAGTATTACGCCAAACTGGTGGAAGAAGTTGAGAAGGACATATACACCATCCTGCACCGTGAATATGTGAGAATGAAGAGAAATCAGACCTCAAACAAGCAGTAACGTATGGTAATCAAGAACTTAGAAAACAAAATCAAGCTGGTGGGCATCATCTGCTCTGCGTTCCTCATGGGCTGCATCATCATCTCGGTGTCGAGCATCTGGACGGCGCGCTGCATGGTGACGGACGCGCAGCAAAAGGTGTATGTATTGGACGGCAACGTGCCCATACTGGTGAACCGCACCACGATGGAGGAAACGCTGGATGTGGAGGCAAAGAGCCATATCGAGATGTTCCACCATTACTTCTTTACGCTTGCTCCCGATGACAAGTACATCCGCTATTCGATGGAGAAGGCGATGTATTTGGTCGATGAAACTGGTTTGGCGCAGTACAATACGCTGAAGGAAAAGGGCTTTTACAACAATATCATGGGTACGAGTGCCGTGTTCAGCATCTTTTGCGACAGCATCAAGTTCAACAAGGAGAAGATGGAGTTCACCTACTACGGTAGGCAAAGGATAGAGCGAAGGAGCAATATTCTGATGCGTGAATTGGTGACGGCGGGACAGGTGAAGCGCGTGCCGAGGACGGAGAACAATCCTCATGGACTGCTCATCACGAACTGGAGAACCTTGCTCAACAAGGATATTGAGCAGAAGTCGAAGTCAAACTTCTAATATCCTAGCGGTATGAGTGTAAAAGGAATCAGACGGATGCTTGTGGGCGAGGATATGCCCGACAAGAACGACCCCAAGTACAAGAAGCGGTATGAGAAGGAGGTGGCGGCAGGGCGCAAGTTTGCCAAGACCGCGAGGATAGACCGTGCGGCGGCTAAGGTGCAAGGCTTTGCCAATGCCCACAAGACGCTGTTTCTCGTCATCGTCTTCGGCTTTGTCGCCACGTGCTTCGGCATCAACATCTACAGGATGGTGCGGTATTACGGTCATCGGACGGAGGCTGCAAGTGCCATCGAGCGGCAGGAAGGGCGCATGAAGCAGATGATGAATGCAGCCCATTGCATCACTCCTCCCGTGACGCATCGAACCAACGAGGAGAATCGAGACAAGTCAGTAACATCAAAATCAGACAGCGATGAGAATAACAGATAAGATAAACTTCCGTCAGCCGAAGTACATGCTGCCAGCCATCGTGTACATCCCGTTGATTGCCACAGGCTATTTTGTCTTTGACATGTTCAATACGGAGGTGGCGGAAACGCAGGACAAGAACCTGCAGACCACCGAGTTTCTGAACCCCAACCTGCCCGGAGCGCAGATTAAGAATGGTGACGGCATCGGTGGCAAGTATGAGAACATGGCGAAGTCGTATGGTCGCATAGCAGACTATTCGGCTGTTGATAACATTGAGCGTGACAACGAAGAAGAGAAAGAAGCGTATGAATCCAAGTACACAGAAGAAGACCTTGCGGAACTCGTCCGTCAGGCAGAAGAGAAGGACGATGCAGCCGAAGTGGCCGATGCCAAGGCGCGAGAAGCGGAAGCACTCGAAGCACTCAACAAGGCACTCGCCGAAGCGAGGCTGAGAGGACAGGCGGCAGTTGCCCCCGTGGCCCAGGATACCACACAGGCTGGGCCTCCCAAGGAGCAGATTGAGGTGAAAGGTCAGATTGCCGAGGACAGCAAGGCGGTGAAGGCACTGGACGAGGAGGACAAGGCACAGGAGGTGGTGAAGAAGGTGAAGGTGACTTCGGACTATTTCAACACCCTGACGCAGAACGAGCATGAGCCAAAGCTCATCAAGGCCATCATTGACGAGGACGTGAAGGCTACGGACGGGTCGAGGGTGCGGCTGAGACTGTTGGACGATATTGAGATTGGTGAGACCGTGGTGAAGAAAGGGTCGTACCTCTATGCCACCATGAGCGGTTTCGGTTCGCAGCGAGTGAAGGGTAGCATCAACTCCATCCTTGTGGATGACGAGCTGATAAAGGTTTCGCTTTCGCTTTATGACACGGACGGACTGGAGGGACTGTATGTCCCCGGCAGCCAGTTCCGTGAGACCACGAAAGATGTGGCGAGCGGTGCTATGCAGAGCAACATGAACATCGACCAGAGTGGAGCGAACAACAGTTTCTCGCAATGGGGAATGCAAGCCGTGACCAATGCCTACCAGAAGACAAGCAATGCCATCAGCAAGGCTATCAAGAAGAACAAAGTGAAGCTGAAGTATGGGACGTTTGTTTACCTTGTAAATGGGAAAGAGAAAAGGAAATAGACACTGCCCGACAACGGAATTGTCGGGAACGGTGGCTCATAGAGTATAAACATCAAAAAATCAACTAATATGAATTGTTTTCAGAAAATGAATGTCTGTGCATTGCTTTCGCTGAGCGTGCTTTCAGCCAAGGCGCAGACCACCTACATGGAGATGGAGCAGCTGACGGTCAACGACCAAGTGACCACCGTCATCACCGCCTCCGAACCCATCCGCTTTGTCGATATATCCACAGACAAGGTGGTGGGCGACCAACCCATCAACAACACCATCCGCCTGAAGCCGAAGGACAACGTGTATGCCGACGGTGAGGTGTTGGCGATAGTGACAATCGTGACGGAACGCTA
Organism: Bacteroidaceae bacterium; assembly: GCA_017521285.1. Lineage (GTDB taxonomy): Bacteria > Bacteroidota > Bacteroidia > Bacteroidales > Bacteroidaceae > Phocaeicola_A. The sequence goes on from JAFXDG010000105.1 coordinate 23,113, forward strand.
CCGCACGCAGTATGCACTGCTCTATACCACGAGGATGCAGGAGGCAGTAACCGATAAGGAAATAGAATGCTCGGAGCGCAATGCCTACAACAATCCCGCTGTAAGCCTGTCCACTGCCGACATGACCAAGTATGCACGTCAGATATGGTCATCGTCTGCCAAATACCGCAACGTGGCGACGAAGATGCACCGCATGGTAATGCGCCTGAACAACATCTACAGCGTGGGCGAATATTTCTTCATCGACTTCTCCGTGGAGAACAAGACCAACATCCGCTTCGACATCGACGAGATGCGCATCAAACTATCGGACAAGAAGCAGAGCAAGGCTACCAATGCGCAGATAGTGGAACTGACCCCATCTCTTGTGTTGGACGATGCGAAGACCTTCAAGTATGGCTATCGCAACGTGATTGTGGTGAAGAAGATGACCTTCCCCAACGACAAGGTGCTGACCATCGAGCTGTCGGAAAAACAGATAAGTGGACGCACCATCTCGCTCAGCATCGACTATGAGGATGTGCTGTCTGCCGATTCGTTTAACCATATACTGTTGGAGGAGGAATAATGAGAATTAGGAATGAGGAATTAGGAGTGAGGAATTGGCTTGTGCATACCTTACTCGTTGTCATCTGTTTTATGGCAAGCATGACTCCGGCAATGGCGCAGCAGAATAGCGACCGCATATCCTTGGGGTTCGGATGCCTGTATGAGCGAGGACTGGACGTGACGCTGTCCTACGAGTATGAGACGAAGTACCACAATGCGTGGGAGTATTTTGCAAACGGATATATCAAGTGGAACGAGTGCGCATCGTGCGGTCATGTCTGTCCTGAGAGTTTTTGGAACAACTACCGCAGTTATGGTTTCGGCTTTGCCTATAAGCCCTGTGTGGCAAGAGGACGCAACCACCATGGCAACATGCGCATAGGAGCATCGGCAGGTAGCGATACTGACAGGTTCTTGGGTGGCATCCACCTCGGCTATGAGCAAAACTATACACTCAGACACGGCTGGAAGCTCTTCTGGCAGGTGAAGACCGATGTGATGATCAAGGGTGAAGACCTGTTCAGAACGGGTATTGTCCTGGGTGTGAAACTTCCTGTAAAATGACTATGCGTATGAAGAAACTGTTTTCAATCTTGGCAGTTGCGGCAACGGTGTTGCTGACTGCCTGTGACGAGCATCAGGACTTTCCCGACACAGCCATGAAGGTCACCCATATCTTGACCACTGACGGCAAGGTGATGCCCTACGAAACCTACGAGCAATCGTGCAAGCAAGCCATTGCAGTGGTGTTCAACGTCAATCAGAGGGAAGAAATGGAGGGAAACGGATATGCCGTCTATCTGTGGGACATCGCTCCCGAAGCCTTTGCTGACAGTATCGGTGTGGAACAGGACACATCCTGTGACCTCACCGCCTACGACGGCAACAAGAACACTTTTGCCCTTTATGGCACGACCGATGTGAAGTCGCCTTTGGCTGAGCGTGTCTTCGACATGTGGCGTTACGGGCAAAGTGCCTATATCCCCAGTGTGGCACAGATGCGTCTGCTCTATCATGCCAAGGACATCATCAACCCATACATCCTGAAATGCGGCGGCACACCTATCCCCGATGAGGATGATGACTGTTGGTATTGGACTTCAACGGAGGTAGAAGGACAAGCGACCGCCAAGGCATGGCTTTACTCACTGGGAAGCGGTGCCATACAGGAGACTCCCAAGTGGCAGCCGCATAAGGCGAGACCCATCATCACGATTATGGATTAGCCCATATACAGACATCGAGTATCACCCGTATCATCATCAAAGTACAACAATTAAAAAAGAAAAAGCATGAAAAAGAATTTGTTTCTAATGTTGGGACTTGGAGCCATGCTCCTCACGTCCTGTGACCAAGACATCGTCAATGAGATTTACCTGCCCGGTGGCGGAGGTTCTGTGGTCGTGACCGACAGCACATCAACCAAGCAGCTTCAGGTATTCACCAATCTGGAGATGCTGCAACCTGCCGTTTCCACACGAGCCGTTGACAACCAGTGGGAACTCAATGATATGATTGGCATCTCTTCCACAGGGATGATCAACAATATGAAGTTCACCCGAAGCGGCGGCACGAATCAGTTTGTGTCAGCCAACAAGGTGTTTTTCACGGACACAGACACTCACACCTTCAATGCCTACTATCCCTATACGGCAAATCCTACCAACGACCTCATAGAGTTCCAAGTGCCGGAGGCAGCTGTACAGAGTGAGCAGAAGGTCAATGATTTTCTGTTTGCCAGTGGAGCGGCATCATACGCCAATCCGAGCCTTACATTGAACTTCACCCATCAGATGGTGCGTGTCATCATCAAGGTCTATACCTCACCAGAATACGGTTTCACCACCAATGATTTTGCAGGAAGCCTACTCACGTTCGTCGGTTATTTTGACAGCGGTACTTTCAACATCAAGACCGGAAAGGTAGAATGCAGTGACGAGTCGGTGACGACCTATTATTTCGGCGACCCACAAAGTGACCACATGGAATATACGCTTTATGTTCCTGCACAGGTTATGCCAGACATGACATTGCAACTCAGCAATGGGGAGAACTTCGTATTCCTCACAAACGACACGTGGAAAGCGGGTCATTCCTACAGCTATTCATTGAAGCCTGTACGCAACACCTTGGAGGTCATATCTGCAACTATTTCTCCGTGGACAGTAGAGTCTGAGAAGACCATCAACGGCTACGAATAAAACTCATAAGAGGATTGGAGGGTGTCCACCGTGGCATCCTTCATCTTTTCTCATTATCACCCAACATCATCGTAAAGTAAATGGAAGAAAGCAAAGAGTTACAGGGTTTTTACAAGATATTCAGGGCGGTGATTTATGTCTCCATCCTGATGGAGTTCTTCGCCTACGCACTGGAGCCGGAGCAGTTGGACTTCTTGGGCGGCGTAGTGACGGATATCCACACTCGCATCAAGCGGTGGATGATTTACCATGACGGCAACCTCGTGTATAGCAAGGTGGCTACGTTCCTGCTGATATGTATCACCTGTGTGGGAACGCGCAACAAGAAGCATCTGGAGTTTGACGCTCGCAGGCAGGTGCTCTATCCGCTGCTGTCGGGAGTGCTGCTGATTGTGCAGTCCGTATGGCTGTTCGGTCATTCGATAATGCCCTGTTTCTATACCCTCCGTTTGAACACTTGGCTCTATATGCTCACTTCCATCGTCGGTGTCGTATTGGTGCATATCGCCCTCGACAATATCTCTAAGTTCCTGAAGGAAGGGCTGCTGAAAGACCGCTTCAACTTCGAGAATGAGAGCTTTGAGCAATGCAGGGAGTTGCAGGAGAACAAGTACAGCGTGAACATCCCTATGCGCTATTATTACAAGGGCAAGTTCCGCAAGGGATGGGTGAACATCGTCAATCCGTTCCGTGGCACATGGGTTGTGGGTACTCCTGGTTCTGGTAAGACCTTCTCCATCATCGAGCCGTTTATCAGGCAGCACAGCGAGAAGGGCTTTGCCATGGTGGTGTACGACTATAAGTTTCCCACTCTCGCCACCAAACTCTACTATCATTACTTGAAGAACAAGAATGCCAAGGACAGCAAGATGCCCCATGGCATGAAGTTCAACATCATCAACTTTGTGGATGTGGAGTATTCGCGCCGTGTGAACCCCATCCAGTTGAAGTACATCAACAACCTTGCCGCAGCGAGCGAGACCGCCGAGACCCTGCTTGAATCCCTGCAAAAAGGCAAGAAGGAAGGCGGCGGTGGCAGCGACCAGTTCTTCCAGACCTCTGCCGTCAACTTCCTTGCCGCCTGCATCTATTTCTTCTGCAACTACGGCAAGGAGCCCTACGACAAGGACGGAAAGATGCTGATTGCCGAGCGGCGTGAAGACCCAAAGACGAAAAGGCTGATACCCACAGGACGGGTGTTCGACCATTCGGGCGCGGAGGTGCAGCCCGCTTATTGGTTGGGCAAGTACAGCGACATGCCACATATCCTATCGTTCCTCAATGAGAGTTATCAGACCATCTTCGAGGTACTTCAGACCGACAACGAGGTAGCCCCCTTGCTTGGCCCGTTCCAGACTGCCTTTGCCAACAAAGCCATGGAGCAGTTGGAAGGTATGATTGGCACGCTACGTGTCTATACCTCCCGTCTCGCCACCAAGGAATCTTACTGGATATTCCACAAGGACGGCGATGACTTCGACCTGAAGGTCAGTGACCCGAAGAATCCAAGTTATCTGCTCATTGCCAACGACCCCGAGATGGAGAGCATCATCGGTGCACTGAATGCCTTGATTCTCAACCGCCTTGTAACGAGGGTGAATACAGGACAGGGCAAGAACGTTCCTGTCAGCATCATCGTCGATGAGTTGCCGACCTTGTATTTCCACAAGATAGACCGACTGATAGGCACAGCCCGAAGCAACAAGGTGAGCGTGGCACTTGGCTTTCAGGAACTTCCGCAGTTGGAAGCCGATTATGGCAAGGTGGGTATGCAGAAAATCATCACCACCGTGGGCAATGTGGTGAGCGGTTCGGCAAGAGCCAAGGAAACCCTCGAATGGCTGTCGAGTGACATCTTCGGTAAAGTAGTGCAACTCAAAAAGGGCGTGACCATCGACCGTGACAAGACCTCCATCAACCTCAATGAGAATATGGACAGCCTGGTGCCTGCAAGCAAAATCTCCGATATGCCCACAGGTTGGATATGTGGACAGACCGCCCGTGACTTCGTAGTCACCAAGACCGGGATGAACGGAAGCATGAACATCCAGGAGAGCGAGGAGTTCAAGACATCCAAGTTCTACTGCAAGACCGACTTCGATATGACGGAAATAAAGAAGGAGGAATCGGAGTATGTCCCTCTCCCTAAGTTCTATAAGTTCAAGTCGAAAGAAGAGCGAGAGCGCATCCTCTACAAGAACTTCGTTCAGGTTGGGGAGGACGTGAAAGCCATGATTAAAGAGATTCAGCAGTTCCGCACTATGATGTAGTGATATTGATTAGAGTGCGGTGAGACATCGCACCTCCTATATAAAATAATGTAATGAGAAGATACATCATCGTACTATTGAGCATGTTGGCCATCTGTAGCGTGCCCTGTCAAAGCCAAACCATTGACAGGGCACTGTTTGAACGGATGGTAGCCATTACCAAACACTTCGAGGGTTGGCACGACCCAAAGACCACACCGGGCTATGTGGGCTATGGTCACCAGCTACAGAAGGGAGAGCGTTTCCCGAAAACACTGACACGTCAGCGTGCAGATTTGCTGTTACGGACAGACCTCCTCCGGCACCTGCGCCTATATGCCCGTTATGGCAGGGATGCTTATCTGCTTGCCACCCTCTCGTACCAGATTGGACCAGCCAAGTTGTTAGGCAATGGACGATACCCGAAAGCGTCCCTGCTCACCCGATTGGAACGTGGCGACAGGGACATCCTGCCACTCTATCTGAGCTATTGCAAATGGAGGGGAAAAGCAGTGGCATCCATTAGGAAACGGAGGTGGGTGGAATATCAGCTGTTGTATGCCGAGCGGTGAGGCACCATCCCTCCTATACCTGTTTGTCTGTCACTTATATTATATATAAAGGTAATAATTGCAATTTCAATGTTAAAGTCAGAGCATTATGGCATCCATCAAATTAAAGTTCAGAACATCATCTGTTCAAGAGAAAGAGGGTCGCCTGTATTATCAGGTGATACACAATCGTGTGGCACGTCAGATCCATACAGAGTACAGAATCTATTCCTCAGAGTGGGATGCGGACCATTCAAACATCATTTTGCCAACTTCCGTCACTCCACAACGTCAAGCCTATCTTCTTTCCTTGAAAGATACATTGGATGCTGACAGGAAGAAACTGCTGTTGGTCATTGCACGGTTGGACAAGGAAGGGCAGTCATATACAGCAGACACCGTCGTTGACAACTTCCATGAGGGAAAAGAATTACATGGCATTATCGGCTATACGCTGGAGTTGAACGAAAAACTGAGACGCATCGGCAAGAAGCGGATGGTAGCAAGGTACAAAACCACCCTCAACAGCCTCCAGCGTTACCTGAAAGGAGGCGATGTGCCATTGGAGGAAGTCGATGGGACAACGATACAAGGCTATGAACAGTGGCTGAAAGACAGCGGACTGTGCCGCAACACCACCTCTTTCTACATCCGCAACCTGCGCACCATCTACAATCATGCCGTAGATGACGGACTGGTCATCTCTTCCTCACCGTTCAAGCATGTATATACCGGCATCGACAAGACCGTCAAGCGGGCACTCCCCTTGGAAATCATCAAGCAACTGAAAGAGCTGGACTTGAGTCTGAACCCCCGTTTGGAGCTTGCAAGGGATATGTTCCTGTTCAGTTTCTATACCCGTGGGATGTCGTTCATCGATATGGCACAACTTACACCAAGCAATCTGCATGGCAGTACGCTCATTTACCGCCGTCAGAAGACCTCACAACAGTTGCACATCAAATGGGAACCTGCCATGCAGGAGATAGTGGCGAAGTACAAAACAGATGATTCTCCCTACCTGCTCCCTATAGCAAAAGGAGAGGGAGCCATATTCTGGAGACAGTACAAGAATGCCTATAGCCGTATCACCAAGCAGTTGAAGAAAATCGGAGAAATGATAGGCCTGTCCGTACCCCTGACCACCTACGTAGCCCGCCACTCCTGGGCAAGCATAGCCAAGAGCAAGAACGTGCCCGTATCTACTATCAGCGAGGCATTGGGGCATGACTCCGAGAAAACCACACAGATATACCTCTCCTCATTGGACACCTCTGTCGTTGACAACGCCAACAATCTCATCATCAATTCTCTTTAGGAGGTGCAGCGTCTCACTGCACCTTTATTTCAATATTTATAACTATTGTATTGCGGTGTGATACCGCAACTATAATAAAAAAGTCGGGGATTGTTGAGCAAAAAGGTGTTTCTCTCTTTAAGAGAAACTCTTCGGGATGCAAAAATATGAAAATAACTCCAATTCACCAAATTATATAGCGACTTTTTTACAAAAATGCTAAAATTTGTTGATTTCCGTCAAGCAATTGTTGAGCAAATATGTCTTTTACGATAAAATGATACCTCAATATCAACTGTTTAGCAAAACGATATTTCTCTTAAAGAGAGAAACATCTTTTGCATACCTTTTCCGACCGAATTTTTATGTCGTAAAGAGGGGCTTTGCAGGGGGTGGACTCAGAAAGATGAGAATAGATGACTATTGTAGTTGAAACACATAGAAAGTTGCTGATATACAGACCGATACGCATATCGGGATGAACCATGAGTACGTTCTTTTCTCAAAAAACACATGTCAAAACAGTATGGTGAATGTATTGGACAAGGATAAGATACTGTGGTATGTCATGCGGGTCTACAAGAACGAGAATACTGCCGAAGATCGGCTCTCTAATGAAACGTATGGCTTAGAGTATTTCATACCCAAGCAGAAAGTCCTTCGCACTGTCAAGGGCAAGAAAGTCTTTTTCATGGTACCCGTCATCCATAGTCTGGTGTTTGTGCATGCAAGTCATCAGAAGATTGTTGATTTCAAACACAATTATTATTACGACCTACAGTTTGTCACATGGAAAAGTGGCGGAGAACTTGTCTATCTGACTGTACCTGATGAAGACATGACCAACTTCATCAAGGTGTGCAAGCAGGCAGATGAAGAGGTACACTTCTACAAAATCAGCGAAATCAACAAGGAAAAAGATAAAATCAACATTGAAAAAGGTAAAAGAGTAAGGGTACATGGCGGACCGTTCGACCAGGTGGAGGGCTACTTCATAAAAGTGGCAAAAAAGAGAGGTCGGCAGCTTGTCGTCATTATTCCCGACCTACTGGCGGTTTCAGCTGAGGTGAAGCCGGAATATATTCAAATCATAGACTGAGATTATGGAAACACGAATTACCCCCCCCGAATTGATTGATACAGAGGGATTAGTACAGGACAGACCGACACAAACGGCCTATTAAAGTTAGATAGAGAATGAGTTTAATTTGGATTGTCAACATCCTGTCGGTATTCTTCCTGTGCGTGTTTTTCGCAGGAATCGTGATACCGCAGATTCTGCTCATCGCCTTCCGCAGGCGACTGTTCGACGAGCCGGACGAGCGGAAGATACATCAGTGTGTAGTGCCTCGCCTTGGCGGTATGGCCTTCAAGCCCGTAGTGTTCTTCTCCTTTGTCCTGCTTTTGGCGGTCAATGTCTCAACCGGACATGATGAGCTGCTTAAGGAAATAGGCGCAGAAGCGTTGCCATTGGCATACGCCTTCTGCGCCATCATCATGTTGTACCTTGTCGGCATTGCCGATGACCTTATCGGTGTGCGCTACCGTGCCAAGTTCTTTATCCAGATAGTCTGCGGCATCATGCTGGTGGCTGGCGGAGTGGAACTGTCCGACCTTCACGGAATGCTGTTCATCCATTCCATGCCGTCGTGGATTAGCATCCCTCTCACCGTTTTCGTTACGGTTTTCATCATCAATGCCATCAACCTCATCGACGGCATCGACGGACTGGCCTCTGGGCTGTGCAGCATTGCCTTCCTGTTCTACGGGATGACCTTCATCTGGTTCCACCAGTATCTCTATGCCATGCTTGCCTTCGCTACTTTGGGCGTACTCATACCATTTTATTATTACAAGGAAATATATATCGAAACCGAACGAATTATCATTCGAAATTTCAAACAGAAGGATGCCGAAGGGTTGTTGGAGTATCTTTCCCATCCGCGTGTGAATTGCTTTGCCGGAGACCGCCTTTGTTCCAGAGAGGCGGCATGGGCATATATGCAGTATTCCCCGAAAGACATGCTGCGCTATGCGGTGAGTCTGAAAAAAGATGACTTTATTATCGGTGACGTGTTCGCTTTGCGTGAGAATGAAGACACTTATAATGTGGGGTGGCATTTCAACAAACGTTTTGAAGGCAAAGGATTCGCTTGTGAAGCGGCAGCCGGATTGTTGGATTATCTTTTCCGAGAGGCGGGCGCACGGCGTATCTATGGATTTGTGGAAGATGACAATATCCGCTCCAAACGCTTATGCGAACGTCTTGGTATGCGCCGCGAAGGATGTTTCAAAGAGTTTGTGACATTCGTAAACAATCCTGACGGCTCCCCAAAATATGAAGATACCTGTGTTTATGCCATTCTCGAAAAAGAGTGGAATACCATCCGTCAGTGGTGACACACCAAACCTATTATGAATTAATACAAAACAAGAAGAAAATATGAACAAGCAATTCATTATCACGAATTTCGCCGCATTTGCTCTCATGCTGTTCCTGCCGACCGGATGCAGGCAGGCGGACGGCAAGCAGGATGCGGTGCAGAGTTATCGGGTCATAAAGGTCGCGGCAAGTCCGGTGGAAATCTCCGAGTCCTATTCCGCCGCCATACGCGGACGGCAGGATGTGGACATCCTGCCGCAAATATCCGGGCGCATTATCCGTCTGAAAGTGAAAGAGGGTGAACGGGTGAAGACCGGTCAAGTATTGGCTGTAATTGACCAAGTGCCCTATCGGGCGGCATTACGCACGGCGCAGGCCAATGTCAGCGCGGCACAGGCAAAAGTGGAAACGGCAAGAATCGAGCTGCGGGGCAAGCAGGCATTGTTTGACGAGAAGGTCATATCCGACTACGAGCTTTCTCTCGCCCGGAACCAACTGGCAGTGGCGTGTGCTGAACTCGAACAGGCAAAGGCACAAGAATCGGATGCACGCAACAATCTCTCCTATACGGAAATCAAAAGCCCGAGCAACGGAGTAGTAGGCACATTGCCCTATCGCATCGGTGCGCTTGTCGGTCCCAATATGGCACAGCCTTTCACGGTCGTGTCCGACAATGCGGAGATGTATGCCTATTTCTCCATTTCGGAGAATATGCTACGGCGATATTTGGCTCGCTATGGCTCGATTGACAGCATGATAGCCGGGATGCCGGAAGTGGGCCTGCAACTCAACGACGGCAGCCTGTACAAGGCGAAAGGACGTATTGAAACCGTAAGCGGCGTGGTGGATCCTGTTACCGGAACGGTACAAATCAAAGCCCTGTTCCCCAATCCCGACCGCGAACTGTTGAGTGGCAGCATCGGCAATGTCATCCTTCAAAACCCGAAAACGGAGGCCGTAACCATTCCCATGACCGCCACCGTGGAACTGCAGGACAAGATTATCGCTTACCGTCTGAAAAACGGACAGGCGGAAGCCGCCTATCTCACGGTGGACCGCCTGAACGACGGCAACCGGTTTATCGTAAAAGAAGGTCTTTCGGTCGGTGACACCATTGTCGCCGAAGGCGTGGGACTGGTGAGAGAAGGCATGAGCATAACCCCTAAAAACGAAACGAAATGAACCTGCGATTTTTTATAGACCGCCCGGTGTTTTCGGGCGTTATCTCGGTGGTGATTGTACTGTTGGGCATGATTTCCATGTTTTCCTTGCCGGTGGAACAATACCCCGACATCGCACCTCCGACCATCAACGTATTCGCAACTTATCCGGGAGCAAACGCTGAAACCGTGCAGAAGGCAGTGATAACCCCTCTGGAAGAAGCCATCAACGGCGTGGAAGACATGACCTATATGACTTCCACGGCATCGAATACGGGCGATGCTTCCATCGACATCTATTTCAAGCAGGGAACCAACGCGGACATGGCGGCGGTAAACGTGCAGAACCGCGTGAACGGCGCGCTGAGCCAGCTTCCGGCGGAAGCCACCAAGACCGGTGTCACCACTGAAAAGCAGCAGAATGCCGAACTGATGACTTTCGCGCTCTATTCGCCCGATGACCGCTTCGACCAGACCTTCCTGAACAATTACGTGAAAATCAATGTCGAGCCGAGGCTGAAACGTATCAGCGGCGTGGGAAAGGCACAGTTGTTCGGTTCCAACTACAGCATGCGACTTTGGCTGCGTCCCGACAAGATGGCGCAATACGGGCTTATCCCCGATGACATATCCACCGTACTCGCACGACAGAACATCGAGGCCGCCACCGGCTCCTTCGGTGCCAATCATCCTACCGCCAATGAATACACGATGAAATACCGCGGACGCTTGTCCGGCGCGGAAGAGTTCGGTGAGTTGGTCATCAAGTCACTGCCGGGCGGCAATGTGCTTCGGCTGAAGGAGGTTGCCGATGTGGAACTGGGCGATGAATACTACAACTATTCCTCCGAAGTGAACGGGCATCCGGCAGCCATGATGCTCATCAACCAGAAAGCCGGGTCCAATGCTTCAAGCACCATCAAGGAGATTCACGAAGTGCTTGACGACCTCAGCCGGGACTTGCCCGAAGGGACGGAATTCGTGGTGCTTACCGATACCAACAAGTTCCTGTATGCTTCCATCAATTCTGTTATCCGGACACTTATTGAAGCGATACTTCTGGTTATCGTGGTGGTATATGTATTTTTGCAAGATATTAAGTCCACGCTTATTCCTACGATATCCATTTTCGTCTCCATTATCGGTACGTTCGCCGTGATGTCCATGATCGGCTTCTCCGTCAACCTGCTCACCCTGTTCGCGCTTGTGCTTGCCATCGGAACTGTGGTCGATGATGCCATTGTGGTGGTGGAAGCGGTGCAGGCGAAGTTCGACGAGGGCTATCAGTCTGCGGTTCTCGCGGCTGATGATGCCATGAAAGGCGTTTCGTCGGCTATCCTGACCTCTACCATCATCTTTATGGCAGTGTTTTTCCCCGTTGCCATGATGGGCGGGACTTCGGGAGCGTTCTACACGCAGTTCGGTATCACGATGGCTGTTGCCGTGGGAATCTCGGCAGTCAATGCCTTCACACTCTCACCGGCACTTTGCGCGCTGCTGCTGAAACCCTATATCGATGAGCAGGGCAACACCAAGAACAATTTTGCAGCCCGTTTCCGTAAAGCGTTCAATGCCGTCTTCGACCGTCTGAGCCGACGCTATGTACGTGGAGTGATGTTCATTATCCATCGCCGATGGCTGTTGTGGAGCATCATAGGCATTTCTTTCGGGTTGCTGGTGCTGCTGGTCAATGTCACAAAGACGGGACTTATTCCCGAAGAGGACACCGGGACGGTCATGGTGAGCATGAACACGAAGCCCGGCACATCCATGGCTCAGACAAGTAAGGTGATGGAGCGTATCAACAGCCGTCTCGACAGCATCGGCGAGATTGAATACAGCGGTGCGGTCGCCGGTTTCTCTTTCAGCGGTTCCGGTCCCTCGCAGGCGATGTATTTCGTGACACTCAAAGACTGGGAGCAGCGTAAGGGAGAGGGGCAGTCGGTCAATGATGTCATCGGAAAGATTTATGCCGCCACTTCGGATATTCCCGATGCCACGGTGTTCGCCATGTCGCCTCCGATGATTGCCGGGTACGGCATGGGAAACGGTTTCGAGCTTTATTTGCAGGACAAGGCGGGCGGAAACATCGCCGCCTTCAAGGAAGAGGCAGACAAGTTTGTCGAAGCCTTGTCGCAGCGACCCGAAATCGGCGAAGTCTATTCCTCCTTTGCCACGGATTATCCGCAATACTGGGTGGATATCGATGCCGCCAAATGCGAACAGTCGGGTGTGTCGCCCGCAGATGTGCTTTCCACATTGTCGGGCTATTATACCGGACAATATGTTTCCGACTTCAACCGGTTCTCCAAGCTCTACCATGTGACCATGCAGGCTCCGGCGGAATATCGTGTGAATGCGGAATCCCTGCACCACATGTATGTGCGTGCCACCGATGGCGGCATGTCGCCTTTGAGCCGGTTCGTGCGCCTGACCAAGACCAACGGCCCGTCAGACCTCACCCGTTTCAACCTGTTCAACGCCATCTCGATTAGCGGGTCTCCGGCTCAGGGCTACAGTTCGGGGCAGGTGCTCGAAGCCATCGGCGAGACGGCACGTGAAGTGCTTCCGTCAAATTACACATACGAGTTTGGCGGCATTTCGCGTGAGGAAAGCAAGACGACCAACAATGCCACGCTTATATTCCTGCTCTGCATGGTTCTGGTCTATCTGATTCTGTGCGCCTTGTATGAGAGCGTGTTCATACCCTTCGCGGTTCTGTTGTCGGTGCCTTGCGGACTGATGGGCAGTTTCCTGTTTGCGTGGCTCTTCGGTCTGGAGAACAACATCTACATGCAGACCGGACTTATCATGATTATAGGCCTGCTTGCCAAGACAGCGATCCTGCTTACCGAATACGCCGGTAAACGGCGGTCGGAAGGCATGACGCTGGCACAGGCGGCATACAGTGCGGCAAAAGTCCGCCTGCGCCCCATATTGATGACTGTGTTGTCCATGGTGTTCGGTCTTGTCCCGCTGATGATGGCGCACGGAGTGGGTGCCAACGGCAGCCGTTCGCTTGCCACAGGTGTAATCGGTGGAATGATTGTAGGTACTTTGGCTCTGTTGTTCCTTGTGCCGTCATTGTTTATTGTATTCCAATATATCCAAGAACGTGTTAAGCATAATTAAATGAAGAAGACAGTAATATATATCATATTGTCGGGATGGATGCTTGCCGGCTGTGGCACATACAGCCGGTATCATCGCCCTGACCTCTCAACGGAGAATCTGTATCGGGACATGCCGGCGGACATTGATACAATGACCATCGCGTCCCTGTCGTGGCGGGAAATGTTTACCGACCCGAAACTCCAGTCCTTGATTGAAACCGGACTTGAACGGAACGCAGACCTCAATGTGGCACGGTTACGCGTGGAAGCGGCAGAAGCCGTCCTGATGACTGCCAGACTATCATATCTTCCATCACTGGGACTGACTGCCGAAGGTAATGCCAATAAACATGACGGAGCAACGGCAAAGACATATAATGTGGGAGCGTCGGCAAGCTGGGAACTGGACATCTTCGGCAAACTTACGGCGGCAAAGCGTGGCGCAGCCGCCGCATTACAAGGAAGCCGTGCCTACCGGCAGGCCGTACAGACACAGCTTGTCGCCACTATTGCAGACAGTTACTACACCCTTGCCATGCTTGACGCACAAATGACAATAAGTAACCGGACTTTGGAGAACTGGCGGACTACCGTACGCACTCTTGAAGCGTTGAAAAAAGTGGGGAAATCAAACGAGGCTGGCGTATTGCAGGCAAAGGCGAACGTGATGCGACTCGAAGCATCCCTGTTATCCATACGCAAGAGTATTTCCGAAACAGAAAACGCCCTGTCTGCGATACTTGCCATGCCGTCACACTCGATTGGACGAAGTGATCTGGCCGAGGCTGCTTTCCCCGATACTGTCTCGATCGGAGTCCCTTTGCAACTGCTTTCCAACCGTCCCGACGTGCGTCAGGCTGAAATGGAACTGGCGCAAGCATTCTACGCCACCAATGCGGCCCGTGCCGCCTTCTATCCCAATATTACCCTCTCGGGAATTCTTGGATGGACTAATAACGGCGGTGGCGTAATCGTAAATCCCGGACAATGGTTACTTAATGCCATCGGTTCCCTGACACAGCCGTTATTCAACCGGGGCGTAAACATCGCCAACTTGAAGATAGCCAAAAGCCGTCAGGAAGAAGCCAAACTGTTGTTCCGGCAATCATTACTGAACGCAGGAAAGGAAGTGAACGATGCTCTGACCGCATGGCAGACGGCAAAATCGCAAATTGAAATCAATGCTCGGCAGGTTGAAACATTATGCGACGCTGTGCGAAAGACAGAATCGCTGATGCGTCATTCCAATACCACCTATCTGGAAGTGCTGACCGCCAAACAGTCTCTTCTCGAAGCGGAAGTGCAACAGTTACAAACTCGTTTTGAACGCATACAAAGTATAATTAAACTTTACCATGCGTTGGGAGGAGGAATGTAACTTTACAAGAATTATAACCTAATACTGAACCATGTTGTGTAATTTTTATATTTCAGTCGTCATAAACTTATAAATAAGTAATTTAGTATGCAAAAACAAATTAAAAAGTCTTCTCTTTTTTTGAAGAGAAGCAACACCTGACCCACTTCGCTACCGAACAGGATGTAGCAGAAGAATTGTTTGAGTTACTCTTAGAAGCGAGAGAACTCTATCTTCAGGATGTGATTTTGAATGGCAAGCGGTATGACCGCTATGTGGATGACTTCATCAACAGTCATCGGTATATCAACTGCAACAGTGCAATTTGCCGAAACTGCCACGAGATGAACATCCACATCGTCAAGGGACTGCTGAACGAATGCGCCCACCTTATCCAGCCTCTTTTTGAGGCATCCGACTTCTCCTTTGAGAAGTGTATGGAGTTACAAAGGAAGTATGACCGCTCGGAACCGTTGCCGCCATACAGTTGGCACGGAGCAAGGGGGCTTTTGTGTATGGCATCTGCAACGTCGTGGGTGCCTCTATCCCAAGAAATACGGATTCCGGGACATACATCCATGTAGGACCTGAGATAGGTGTGGCTTCTACCAAGGCTTTTACAGGACAGGTAACGGTGCTGATGCTGCTTGCCCTCTGCGTGGGACAGATGCGTGGTACTGTGGATGATGCAACCGTAGAGAGGATTGTCCGGGAGTTGAAGAACATGCCCCTATATATAAAAGATGTGTTGGGACTTGCTGACAAAATCAAGAACTTGTCGAAGATATACACCTATGCCCGCAACTTCCTTTATCTCGGTCGTGGGTACAACTACCCCACCGCCCTTGAAGGTGCGTTGAAGCTGAAAGAAATATCCTATATCCATGCGGAGGGTTATCCTGCTGCGGAAATGAAGCATGGACCGATTGCACTTGTAGATAGCGAGATGCCCACGGTGGTCATTGCTCCAACGGACTCGCTGTATGACAAGATAATCAGTAATGTAAGGCAGGTGAAGGCGCGTGGCGGTACGGTTGTCGCCATCATTACCAAGGGCAATGACGCAATGAAGGACATCGCCGACCATTGCCTTGAAGTGCCCGACGTACCCGAATGCCTTACACCTCTCGTTGTTTCCGTCCCATTGCAGTTGCTGGCCTATTACATCGCCATCAACAAGGATAGGAATGTTGACCAGCCAAGAAACCTTGCTAAATCAGTTACCGTAGAATGAATAGAATATTATCACTTATTGTTACCATCCTCTTTGCGTTGTGCATTGAGGCTGGCATCTTTATGCTTATTGCCCACTGGTGGGGCATGACTGCGGCCATTACCGTGATAGCCATTGAATGTGTGTTAGCCTTATGGACAGTTTACGAAATGAGACATGCGAGTGATGAACCAGTTGATGAATAACATTGCAGGCTGTGGTTAGAACGAAAAAGGCTAAAAACAAAAGGACGGGTCGATGATTCGTCCTATTTTTGTGTCTTTTTGGTGGCGAAATGTAGCGATTTAGCAAAATAAACATAAATTCCAGTGATATTCAGCATGAAAATTCGCCCATTTAAGTGAAAATGTGTAATTTTGCAACGCAAAATTGTGCCTAAGCATTTGCATCAAAGCAACAATAGTTCAATCGAGGCTGATATGAAAGTAGAGATTAACAAGAAACGTTTAGAATACCTGCTGGCATTATACAAGATGTCGGTGGATGACTTGTTGTCTCTTCTGAACAAAGGCAGGAAACGGATAACAGGAGCCGCAGACATCAGTGGAGATTCTATTGATTTGGGGGTGTTGAAGCGTATAGGTGAGATATTCGACAAAGAAGTCAGTTTCTTTCAAGACTATTCTAAGTTGTCAACCAATGCAAGCAGCAGTATCTTCTTCCGCAAGACCTCATTCGGAACAGAGCTGAACTTGGAGTCGATCCGTACTGTAAACCGATTCGAGAGTCTGAAAAACGCTTTGGATGCATACAACAAACTGTCGCAACTGGATGTGAAGTTTGACATAGAACACTACACCCTACAAGATGACCCTAAGACAGTAGCCGTACGTGCAAGAGATTTTTTTTATCCCGGGGAAACTGTCAATCATAGGCAGTTTCTTGTGAAGATGATAGAAAAAATCGCCGATCATGGCATTTTTGTCTTTGAATACATAGAGACATGGAACAAGAAAGAGAAAACCAACATTGACGGTTTTTACCTTAAGCCCAATGTGATAGTGCTTAAGCATCATAAGCATTACAAGCGAGAAATATTCACTCTGGCGCATGAATTGGGGCATTGTCTATTGGGGATTGAAGAAGTGGAGTCGGTGGACATGATGGACATCTCGGCACAGACTTCATACAGTGATGTCGAAAGATGGTGCAATGATTTTGCATATCAGTTCATTATGGGACAAGAAGCAGAAACACTTGCTAACATAGCATGTGTAGATTCCCGTAACGACTACTGCATTGACCTCTTCAAGGCTATCAGTGCACGGACGCACATTAGCCGTCTTGCCTTATATACAAGGATGTATATCGACAGGAAAATCAGCTATTCGAGCTACAGCAATGTCAAGAGTGAATTGGCAGAGGAATACAGAAGAAGAGAGGAACAGGAAAAGTTGAAAAACTCTGAGAAGAGAGGCGGGCGAACACCAAAGCCCATCATTTCTCCGCTATTCTTGAAAACCATGCAATATGCCTATTTCAATGGAGTGGTCAACGAGACCACTTTCTGTTCGAGACTCAATGTCAAACCAGCAAATTTTGAGAGGGAGTTATGGCGATAGTTGTTGATACATGCTCATTGGTGATGATTGCCAAGAATTATCTTCCCTTGGATAAGGACGGACAGTTGTACTCATTCCTGGAAGAGGCGTTCTCCCGCAAGGATTTGATGCTACTTGATGTGATTCTGGATGAATCAAAACGCACCTCCAAAGGAATTGCAGTTGAAAAGATGCCTTTCCTCAAAGACAAGAAATTGGTCATTCCGACAAAGGATCTATTTCCATGTGCCCCAGAGAGATTCAGCAACATGATAGACAACAATTTCTGTGTAAGACTGAAGAAGCAGGAACTGACTGAAGAAGAATACATAGAGCAAAAGGAAGAATACCTTAAAACAGGTGATGCTAAGATTATCATTTATGCACTGAATGTACGACACTCGGACGCTATCCATCTGGAAGAGATGCAAGTAATGACGGAGGAAACAAGGCAGCAGAATGACGGTAAGTTGTTCAAGAAACTTCCTTTGTTGTGTGAGCAGATAGGGATTGGAACACTAACCGTTTCAGAATATCTGCATAGAAACGGGTTCTTTATTGACAAATAGCATAGATATTAGTATCATCTTATGACATCTTTCACGAAATCATATTATATTCGTGAATAAAACACTTGTTTTTCAAGAATAGAAATTGTTGAGGATTAGATATTTAAGACATTATTGCAATGCGGAAGGGGTGATGTGAACGACAAAAGACAAGGCGTTCTATTAGAGTGGATGCTTGATAAGATTGAGAAGAATGGACGGGTCGATGGCTCGTCCTTTTTTTGTGTCTTTGAGTGTGAGGTGCAGGTGGGGACCAGTACTGCGACCACTGTTGCCTGTCAGCGCGATGATGATGCCGGGACGGACGTGGGTGCCTTTGGTGACGAGAGTTTGGGAGAGGTGGCAATAGCTGACGGTGAAGTCGCCGTGACGGAGGGTGACATAGAGGCCTGAACGTTTGTCCTTGCCTACCTTGATGACCTCGCCGTGCATCATGGCGTATGTGGGTTCGTAATTTGCCTTCAAATCAAGCCCGTTGTGTAGGGCTTTTCTTTTTGTAAATGGGTCTCTGCGGTAGCCGAAAGGGCTGGTGACAGAGATATGACGGAGTGGACTGACAAGTGCCGTGTGGCGGTCGGTCTGCTCCGTTTGGGTTTGTAATGGGGCAAAGGCAAGAGAGTCTCGCCGCTGATGCGGCGAGCACGGAGGCAGTTGTTCGGATGTTGCGGACTGCGTCGTTTTTGGCACAGCCTTGCGGTGTACCTTAGTCTGTGTGACGGTATTGAACTGAGCGCATACTGTTGCTGATGAACAGAATATTGCTGCTATTGTGATGAGTAGAAATCGTTTCATGGTGCAAAAGTAACAAGCAATTCTTTGACTGGCATAAAGAACAAAGGGAAGACAAGAAGATTGTAACATAATATAGCAATCGAGTTTGATTTTTGAGCAGAAATCAAACTCAAATAATAATAATCGTCAAAAATAACACGCATTATCTTATGCAATTCTGCTTGTCTCTGAATAGGTATATAACTTTGCATGAGTTTAATTTCAAATTCAAAGTTAAAGTATGAAGCAAGTACGATTTGAAGAGAGCGAGGTGCCTTATCAGACACTGGCTCGTTTTGGTCTCACACAAGAGAAGATTGAAGACCTGCCCATGTGGGCGTTGGAAGATATTGGTCAGGGACGACGTTCACCGTTGCTGCCCATTCAGGTGAATAATGATGAGGGCGAGACATTGAAGAGCCGCACCCGATTTGCGTTGGTCCGTATGGAGGACGGCAAGGTGGATGTGGTCTTCTATCCGCAGTTGGAGAAATCACCATTGGAGGCTTTTACTCAGGAACAGCAGGAGGACTTGCTGGCTGGAAAGGCTATCCTTGCCGATGTTAAGGATGCTGATGGCAGGAGCAGCAAGGCTTTCGTGCAGATTGACACGGAGACCAATCAGGTGATGTCGGTACCTACGCCTGTCATCGGGCGCAACTTGGAGGTGCTGAAGGATGAACTGAAACTGAGTTCGGCAGAACTGACCGTGATGCAGAAGGGTGAGCCGCTCACGCTCATCATGGAGGACGAACAGGTGACGGTGGGTATTGACCTGAACGATAAGACCGGCATAAGGATTAATCAAGGCGACAGTCAGAAGTGGAAGGAGAACACCAAGCGAGAGTGGGACAAATACACCTTCGGGTGCTATGGCTGTTGGGTAATGGGCGATGACGGTAATCTTGACTATGTGCCTGAAGAGGAATACACGGAAGAACTTTGGAATGAGCAGAAGAAGAATGGAGAGCGCAACCGCGCCTCTTTTTCCATGCACAAATAATCTACACATAATATAATAAGTATATGGCATCAAATAAATATTATCCAGAGGATGTGCTCGTCGAGAAGATACAGAGCGGCGAGTACGGTTGGTTGGAGTATGTCAACCATCATTCTGCTGAATGGCAGGAAGAATATGAGAGCTATTGTCTGAACAACGGACTCTGCATTTGTGAAGAGAGTGCGGAGCAGTTTGTCCATCACAAAGATGAGGAACTGGAGAAGGCAATAGAGAACGGTGAAGCATGATAAATGAAGAGTGAAGAATGAAGAGTGAAGAATAAGTATGGCGATAAGAAAGAATACGAATCCCCAACAGATGGACCTGCAACCAGAGATGCGTGACTTGCTCATGCGCAATGGTATGCAGGCTCATGTGGTGAGTAATGGCAGCGGCTATCAGCTTGTGGTGCAAGGGCATGACAGTCCGCTGCTTACCTATAACATCACCGAGAAGCAGATGTTGGCTCTGACCGACTGGGGTACGAATCATGCCAACAAGTTAGCCTACAATACCTTTACGGGCATTGTGGGCAACGACTTCTATATGCCCAAGAACTTCGTTCATGCACGCAATGCCAACGGTCGTGTAGCTATGGGGCTGCACGGCTATCGTGTTGGTATCGGCGAGTATGGACGGATGGGGCGCATCGATATGCCACCACCCTTTTTAGGTTGGACACCACGCAGTCAGGAGGGATTCCATCTTCGCAGAGTTGGAGGACGATTGTTCTTCCCCGAAGCCCCGATTGTGCCTGAACGTTGGGACGGCAGAATGAAGCCTGGCGAATTGCAGAGCGGCGGTTATGGGTTCTATTATAAGGGACAGCAACAGAGTTATAGCCCTCAGCAACAGGATGTGCTGAAAGATTTGGAGGGAATCATAATGCCTTCCATCAGCCGCACGAGAAGCACGGAGCCAGCCAAGCCTTATAAGGAACTGATTACCTCGCCTGTCTATTTCACCAATGAGAAGTGGCAGGAGTGTCTGGCATCGCATGGCATCATCATTGATGAGAATGCGAAGACGCTGACCATTCAGTCGAACAGCGTCAATGCCGACATGGTGTATGACCTGACAGATGAGGAACTGAAGAAACTCACCTCCAACTCCATCAAGGAAGTGCCCGTCGTTCAACGCTTGGAACTGCTGAATGGCATCATCAAG
Organism: Bacteroidaceae bacterium; assembly: GCA_017521285.1. Lineage (GTDB taxonomy): Bacteria > Bacteroidota > Bacteroidia > Bacteroidales > Bacteroidaceae > Phocaeicola_A. The sequence continues at coordinate 44,258 of JAFXDG010000105.1, forward strand.
GACGACTTTGCTGACAAAATCCTGATGGACACACTGAATAGCAAGGAGCGCATCGACCTGCATCTGCATCCCGAACTTGAACAGGAGTTGCAGCAGCGTCAGCAACAAGACGAGGAACGGTTGCTTCCGTTGGAAGAGGACGAGACTGTCAGACGTGACGTGTTGCAAGGCGATGCCATGGTGAGAGGTGAAGACCTTGCCTTGATTAATGAGAACAAGGGTTGGTATCGTGAGGGAGCGCATGGGCGTGAAGTGAAAGTCGGTGACATCATGGTGGAGAAAGTGCCTCCGATGGAGGGAGATAAGAAAGGCGAAGATAAGTATCGCATGACCGCCATTATCAATGGAGAAGCCATCACGCACGAAATCAAGCAGAAGGACTACGACAAGTTCTTGGCGGTGGATGACTACCATCGCATGAAACTCTTCTCCAAGGTTTTCAGTGAAGTGGATATGAAGACACGCCCCGAAACCAACGCCGGACTGGGCACGAAGATATTGGCGGCTCTGACGGCAGGAGCAGTCGTTACAGCAGAGGTGGCGCATGACATAAGCCACCATCATCACCATCCAGCCCCGGAGTTCTATGCAGAGCATCATGGCGGTCCACGTCCTTACTTCAAACCGGGAGTGGATTCGCCACAGGAGATTGCGGCAAGGTACTTTGAGGCAGAAGCAAATCATGTTGCCACGGAGATAAGGAGAGGATATTAACAATGTATAATTTACAATTTATAATTTATAATGAGTAGTGAACTGACATACGATGACTTTCTGGACAGGTTGAGCATACAGGAAGTACTGGTGGACGCAGGGTATCATCTGAACAAGAGAGATGGCTTGCGTTATCCGTCGTATGTGCGTACTGACAGTGAGGGCAGACGGGTGCGTGGTGATAAGTTCATTGTCACGCAGAATGGGAAATGTTGCTTCCAACCACCGCAGCAGAAGGTGTATAATGTCATTTCGTTCATCAAGGAGCATCCAGAAATGTTTTCAGAGAACAAGGTGGGAATGTCTCCTGACCGACTCGTCAACCTCGTCTGCAACCGACTGCTCAACCAACCCATAGAGGACAGACCATCGAAGATTACAGAACCAAGAAAGGACGGAAAGCCATTCAACCTGAATGACTACGACATCCACAAGTTCAATCCGCAGGACAGGGAAACGCAGAAAAGGTTTTATCCCTATTTTAAGTTCCGAGGCATCGACCTCTATACGCAGTATGCTTTTCATCGGCATTTCTGTCTGGCTACTAAGCATCGGACGGATGGACTTACCTTTGCCAACCTTGCCTTTCCGCTTGTACTGCCCAAGACACCCGACAAGACTGTGGGCTTTGAGGAACGAGGACGACCGAAGATGGACGGTAGCGGCGGTTACAAGGGCAAGGCAGAAGGAAGCAACAGCAGTGAAGGACTGTGGATTGCCAACCTCACGGGCGAGCCGTTGGATAAAGCAAGCGAAATTGTATGGTTTGAGAGTGCCTACGATGCCATGGCAGAGTATCAGATAAATCCTGTAAAGATGGTGTATGTATCTACGGGCGGCACACCCACCGAGGGACAGATGCGAGGACTTCTGTCCGTTACTCCCAACGCACGGCACTATTTGGGTTTTGACAAGGACGATGCAGGGCGGCAGTTTGTTGCAAACTTCAGGAAGGTGGCAGCAGAGATGGGCTTCCGTCACGAGCATGTGCAAGCCTATCATCCATTGGGTTGCTACAAGGACTGGAACGATGCGCTGCTCAACAAGAAATCAGCAGAACTGATTGCCAAGGGCGAACCAGATACCTTCGACTATGCCGAGTTTATCGCAGCCGGCAAGGCAGAGAAACAAAGGGAAAAAGAAGAAAAGAACACATATCATAGAAGCGTATGAGACAAGAAGATAATAGCATCATCACCTTGTGCCCCAGCATCGGACAGTTTTTCATCAACGAACTGCCTCTGTTGCTGTTGTGCGTGGCAATGCTCCTAATCGGAGGATTGCCCGGTTGTGCATATAGTACCCTGTTGCTTGTCTTCAGCCTCCTGTTCTCCCTCTGTTTACTCTACCGATTCATCTATCTGAGGAGTATCCGCTACCATATCGGGAGCGAGCAACTCATCTGTGAGCACGGAGTGTTTCAGCGGAGCGTGAACTACATGGAGTTGTACCGAGTGGTGGACTTTGCCGAGCATCAGACATTGATACAACAGTTATGCGGACTGAAAAGCGTGACCGTGTTGTCGATGGATAGAACGACACCGAAACTGGAAATGACCGGCATCAGCAACAGCTATGACGTGGTGAGTGTGATACGAACAAGAGTAGAAACGAACAAACGAAGAAAGGGCGTATATGAGATTACGAATAGATAAGATTTGGTTCATTGTCGTGGCATTGTTACTGAGCGTGCCGTCAGCCCATGCACAGATTGTGACTGCCAACCCTTTGGAATGGATGGCATTAGCAGAGGGCAACGAAGCCATCAACGGTGAGATAGAGAAGGAAATCAAAGGTCAGACCAAGACTGCCCTGTTGCAGAATACCATCGCCGCAGAGTTCACCAAGATACACGAATGGGAGAAGAAGTACAACAGTTATCTGAAAACCGCCAGTGGTTATGCCTCTTCCCTCAAAGCCTGTACCTATCTGTACGACGATGGAGTGAAGATATTCATCACCTTGTGTAAGATGCGCAAGGCCATCAACAATAATCCGCAAGGCATCGTTGCCACCCTCTCGATGAACAACCTGTATATGGAGACCGCCACGGAATTGGTGTCCGTCTTCACACTGCTGAAAGATGCAGTCGCCAAAGGAGGCAAAGAGAACATGCTGACTGGTGCGGAAAGGAGCAAGACGCTGTGGGCACTGAACGACAAGCTGAGTGCCTTCAGCAAGAAGCTGCATCGTCTTTATCTGTCTATACGATATTACACCATGACCGATGTGTGGAACGGCGTGACGGCAGGGATGATAGACCGAAGCAATGGAGAGATAGCCACCCAAGCCCTTAGCAGATGGCGCAGAGCAGGACGTATGACCATCAGTGATTAACGATAAAGGAATCAGTCATGAAGTATTTCATATCAATTGCCATTTTTATGTTTATATCATCTTTTGCAGGAGTGCGGGCGCAGAACGACCCGACTCTTGCGGGGATGATTCTGATGTACACCAACAAGGCGGAGAAAGAACTGAAGAATCAGGAGAAAGTGATGCTGCTACAATCCACCGGCCATATCTGGACCAAGGAGGAAGTGGAAGCCACTACCGACCTGCAGCGGGAGTTCAACAACTATCTGGACTCCTTCCGTTCCATCGTCAGCTATGCCGCACAGATATATGGTTTCTATCACGAGATAGGTCAGTTGGTGGACAATATGGGTGGATTGGTGGCGCAGTTGGATGCCCATCCTGCCAACGGACTTGCCGTAGCCCTGTCAGCCAAGCGCAACAAGATATACCGCGAGCTGATTATGAACAGCATCGAGATAGTTAATGACATACGCACGGTATGCCTGTCGGGCAACAAGATGACCGAGAAGGAGCGTGTGGAGATAGTCTTCGGCATCCGACCCAAACTGAAGAAGATGAACAAGCAGTTGAAGCGACTGACGAGGGCGGTGAAATACACCACCATGGGCGATGTTTGGATGGAGATAGACGAAGGGGCAAGACCCACCAAAGCGAACAAAGCCGAGATAGCAGCGGCTGCCAAGAGGCGGTGGAAGCAGGTGGGCAAGAACGTAAACTGATGGAGCAGCGAGAGCAGAGCCGAACTTGTTCGAGCTATGCCGAGTCGTGACAGAAGAAGACGAAGTCAAACCGTGATTAAAAAACGATAAGATATGGGATTTTGGAGTTCATTATTGAAATATGGTGGCAAGGCGGCACGAGGTACTGGCCATGTCATCGGAGTAACTGGAAAGACCTTAGGCAGTGCGGCACTCCACCCGCAACGCACCCTTATGGGAGCCGGCAAGGCTATGCAGACGGCCGCAGTGGGTAGTGCCGCAGGCTATGTGACATGGGAGAAGCTGACCACAGACAAGAGCGTGGCACGCATCGTAGGTGATGCTGTCATCGGCGAGAATGCCACGGAAGCGGTGGCACAAACCGCCAACGATGTGCAACGTCTGACGGGCAAGGCTGGTGAAGCCGTTGATGCGGTGAACACTGTAGCCGGAAAGATGGACACCCAGTTCAGCGGCATCAGTGATTTCTTTAGGAATATGTTCGGAGGCGTAGGATGCGACATGATAGGCAATCTCTTTGGCAATATCGGCAAGGGCAACGTGTCGGGTATGAGCATCGTCGGACTGGTGGCTGCCGCCTTCATGGTATTCGGACGCTTTGGTTGGATGAGCAAGATTGCGGGTGCCCTGCTTGGAGCGATGATCATCGGGAACAATTCTAAGGTGGCGCAAACTCTGCCTAACAGAGGCGGTACGTCTTCACATGGGCAGAACATGAAAGAAGCAGAGACCCAAAGCAGAGGGATGAAACGATAACCAATATACAGTGATATGAGATATACAGAAGAAATGATACTGCGCTCATCGAGCGGCTACTGTATGCCGTTTGAGGAGCCTATAAAGCAGGACGTGCAGATGTCCTTGGGTTACGGAGAGCAGAAAAATCCCGTGACGGGAGAAACATTCTTCCATCACGGCATAGACTTCTCAGTGAACCATTACCTGCTGTCGGCGGTGGCAACGGGAACCGTCTCTGCCATTGGGTCGGACGCGGAGCATGGCATCTACCAGACCATCCGCTACGGCAAATACGAAGTGACTTACAGGCATCTCTCCAATGTCTTCGCCAACTTCTCCCAAAGCGTCAAGGCCGGTCAGACCATCGCCATCAGTGGCGACCTGCTGCACATGGAGGTGAGGTTTGACGGAGAGGAAATCAATCCGTTGGAGTTCCTCACCATGCTCTACGGCAATATCAAGGCATTGGAGCACAATTCCCAAATGGGCATCAATGAACTGGACATGAACATCCCTTCACCCTACGACACCGACCGTCAGGAGATAGAGGCATTGATGCTCCGCTTCCTTCCCTCCTACTTCGAGGACCTTCAACAAGGAGCATACTCTCTGCCCGAACATACGGAGCAGTCGTTGAGAAACATCTTCTCGTTGGGAGCGAGCAAGCATTATTTCTACGAGACCATGCCGAGCATGGCTAATCCCTTGGGCATCGGCAACCGCTGTATGCCTTTGGCGACTAAGGTGCAGAACCTGCTCATTGCCGACTTTCTCAACTATCTTGCCATGCGACATCAGGTATATCTCTCCACGATGGACGAGGTGTTAAAAAAAAACTCCAAGAGCAAGCCCTGACGCATGACGGCATCATCGACCCTCTTGCCGACTTGGACGTGGATATCCAGAGCTTCGACATTCCGAGGATAGTGAGCGTCTATCCCGACCGGGCTGGCGTGAGATGGTGGACAAAGGCATGGTTCAATGGTAAGGAAGAGGGGGAACCCTCCGTGGAGATTGAGGAACGTATGGCCGTGCAGTTCATCCACTGCCAAGTGGACAAGGACGCATGGTTGGAGGAACACTATCCTAAGCAGATGGAGATATATCACAATGCCATCGAGCAGACAAAGGAACAGATATTACAGCAGTATAATATATAAACAAGGTATATGGCAGTTAAGAACAGTCAGCGATTCGCAGAGATAGAGCGTCTGATGGGCGACTACTTCGGGTGTCACCTTGCCCCCGTGATGGGCAGGGTGCAACGGGACTTGTCCAACAGACAGGCAGACGAGATGCGAGCCTACTCCAACAGTACGGCTGGCATCCTACGCTCATTGGCCACTGCCAATATGCCTGGTGATGACCCATACGCCACGCTGAAGATTACAGGCAAGTGGAACAGCAAGACCACCGAAGACTATCTGGCGATGTGCAAGGAGGCTATTGTCGGCAACAAGGATATGCAGCGTGACCTTGCCGTGATGGCTGAGGAATGGCGCAAGGCGGTGGTGACGGAGATAGGACGAGAGCGGTACGATGCACTCTCTAAACAACTCGGTTGTGATTTGGCATACGCCTATATCGATCACCGCATGGAGCAGCTGATGATAGAAAAAATGGTGAAAGACCGTATGCCAACATCTTCTGCCGACTATATCATCCGCAAGGCGGCACAAAGCAGTCTGTTCGGTCTGCCCTACGAACTGAACAAGTCACCCCTTGCCGCAGAGATAGAAGCCAAAGGAGAGGCAGCCTATAAGCCCTCTCGAACAGAGAAGGCAGCGGGATGGGCAGCCGGAGCGGGTGCCGATGTCGTGGCCATGGGAGGGATTGGCTCATGGGCAACCTTCGCCAAGTTTGTCGGTATCGATATGGTGATGAATGTCGGCATGGAGCACCTAAGCAAGAAAGGTAGCAGCCAAGAGGTCTGTGTCGAGGAGTGTATCAGCAAGGGAGTTTTCGGTACGGGCACCAACGTCTTCGCCTCATTCCGCAAACAGGCAAAAGTCATCAAGAACCACGAGAACAGCTATATCAAGGCTACCAACAGCCATTTCAAGAACAAGATTCCCACGAGCAATATCACTTTTATGGATTGGACGAAACAAACCGAGCAGACCTCTTTTCCTTGGAACAAAGGTACGTTCCTTGACCCTCAGAGAAACGAAGCAACCAAACGTACAGGCAAGTACAAGGATGTGCCCTTGATAGTTGCGCCTGGACAGGAAGACGAGTATCTGGAGGTTAAGGCGAGACTGGATGCAGAGGCTGAGAAGGAGAAGAAGGCAGAACCGAAAGAAACTCCTGATTCATCGACTGAAGAGGCAACACCATCTGTAGTCCAGCAGGAGGAAACAGCCTTACAAACAAACGAAAATGGATGGGACGGGCTGTTGCAGAGTTTTGGACTGAACGGCTTTTCAGACATCGGCAAGAACCTTGGTTATGTGTTGGCGATGCTGCCCGATGTACTGGTGGGACTGTTCACTGGCAAGACAAAATCGCTGAATATGGACAATAGCCTCCTTCCTTTGGCCTCTATCGTGGCTGGAATGTTCGTGAAGAATCCTATACTGAAGATGCTGTTGATGGGTATGGGAGGTGCCAATCTGCTCAACAAAGCGGGACATGAGGTGCTGGGCAGGAAACAGCAGGAAGGCATTGCACCTACAGTTAGTCCTGCTGCATCTCGCATTCAGTACCGCCAATATCCTGATGAACCACTCAATCCTCGTATCAGCAACCCGATGCTGCAAGGGCGGTGTCTCGTTGCCAACATTGACCATGTGCCTTGTACCATTCAACTGCCTGACAGTGTGATTGGGGCGCATCAGTCGGGGGCATTGCCGCTGAATACATTGGCTAACGCCATACTTGCCAAGAACGACCAGATGCGACAGATGGCAGCAATGCAGTACGAAGAGCAGGCACGGGAGAGCGTGGTGCGACCGAGGGGAATACAGTGAAGCCCGACAACAAAATTGTCGGGAACGGTGGCTTGGTAAGCCAATTATAGAATGTGATTGAGATAAACAAAAAGATAAAAGCATGAAAGAGAAATCAGAATTTGAGAAGCGGACGGCGGAGAAGCAGGTGTCGCTGCTCACTGAGGCACTGACGAGTGCGGTGGATGCCAAGGGACATTGGTTGAATGCAAGCGGCAAACTCTATCCGAAGCTCTATCCCAAGGGCTTTTCGGTCAGTCCGTTCAATGCCCTTGTCCTTGCCCTTGACTCCGATGCCAAGGGTTGCAAGAGCAATCTGTTTACGCAGTTCTCCGAAGCGAAGGCACGGGGTGAGAGCGTGAGGGAGCATGAGAAAGGTGTGCCGTTCCTGTATTACAATTGGAATAAGTACGTCAACCGCAACAATCCCGACGATGTCATCACCAAGGAGGCATACGCAGAACTGTCGGAACAGGACAAACAGCAGTACAAGGGAGTGAAAAACCGTGAGATCCGTGTGCTGTTCAATATCGACCAGACGCTACTGCCTATGGCTAACGAAACAGCCTACACTACGGCATTGAAGAAGGATGGCACGGTGGAGGATAGAGGTTATGGCGACAAGGAGGACAAGCAGCTGCATGGGTGCGTCAACGGATTCCTTCAGAAGATGAAGGACAACCTCGTGAATGTACGTCAGGACGGCACGGGTGTGGCGCACTACGACACCGAGAAGGATGTCATCTACCTGCCACGGCAGCGTGACTTCGAGCACTACAATGACTATGTACAGGAGATGATGCGTCAGTTGGTGTCTGCCACCGGTCATCAGCAGCGGTTGGCACGTGAGGGCATGGTCATGAAGAACGGCAAAGCCCCGTCGGAGGATGCCGTGAAGAAGGAACGACTCATCACTGAGATAGCTTCGGGCGTGAAGATGCTCGAACTGGGACTGCCTGCCCGTCTGTCAAAGGACAGCCTTAGCATGGTGGACTATTGGACGAGGGAACTGAAGGAAGACCCTTGTCTGATTGATGCCATCGAGAGTGAGGTGAACGGTGCGCTGAAGGTGTTGAAGAAAGCCGAACTGGGTGAAAAGGTGGAGTATGCCACCGACCAGCATCAGCGAGAGACGGCGCAGATACAGGTGCAGTTGCCCAACCACTACTTCGTAGCAGACGAAATCAAGCAGCATCCCAACGAGGAGCAGCGTACTGTGGTCATCGTGCGTGATGATGCCAGCAAGACCGCCGATGTGGTGCTGCCACAGGGTGCATCGTTGGAGGTGAACAACGAGATCAAGGGCATGAACAAGCAACGCTTCACCAATGCCTTGCAGAAAGAGGGTTATGACAACGTGCGTTTCTACAATCCCGACGGAGCCTTGGGCTTCCGTCCCGACGACAGTTATTTCGCCGACAAGAAAATCACGGTATCAAGACTGCGCAACTGGTCTATCGAAGACCTATCCTCGTTGGATGCTTCTGAGGCCGTAACCCACAGCCGTGACATCGGTTTCGACAATGTGCAGTTGGTAAAGGATGACAAGGAGCGGTGGGCATTGTACATCAAGCCCGAAGGTAAGGAGGGCTTTGCCGTCTATCCCGACAAAGGAGACCTCAATCATTTCTTCACCACCTTGAAGCAGTCGATGGACAACATCGAGCGTGTGCGTGAGGAACTGGCACAGAAGTATTATGCTATGGCAGAGGCGAAACCCGACCTGAAGGTGGACATCTTCGGAGGTAATGAGCAGGAGGTTGATTTGAACCGCATCCAGCGTGTGGCAGTATTCCGTGCCAAATCGGGCGAATGCCTGTGTGCAGCCACTATTGACGGCAAGAAGTTGCAGCCGAGAAGTGTCAGTCCGTCACAATGGCAACGATTGTGGGTGGCTCCTGACAGGGATTCCTACAAGCAGAACCTTGCCGCCTCGCTGTTTGCTGATGTATTGCAGAAAGACAACAATGTCGAGCAAAGTACACAAGAGAAGCAGGAAGAAGCGACGGAGGTGAAGCAAGCGGAGACGGCAATTGTCGATAAGCATGATGAACAGAAGGAAGTGGTACTTAAGGAAGATAAAAGCTCTGAACAAAGGGAAGAGAAGAAACAAGAGGAAAAGAAAGAAGAAAAGAAGGATGAAAAGGCTGTCAAGGCTGCTGTCTCTCCCCTTGTCCAACAATATCTTGACTTGAAGAAGAAGCATCCTGATGCCATTCTTTTGTTTCGCTGCGGTGACTTCTATGAGACCTACAAGGATGATGCGGTGAAGGCATCCAAAATATTGGGTATTACGCTGACAAAGAGCAATGGGCGCAAGGATGATGAAGGCAAGCCGTTGGCAATGGCAGGATTCCCATATCATGCCCTCGACACCTATCTGCCGAAGCTCATTCGTGCTGGTGAACGGGTGGCCATCTGTGACCAGTTGGAAATGCCGAAGCAGACAACATCATCGAAGCGTGGAATTACGGAGATGGTGTCACCTGGAAAAGAGACAGGAAAGCAGATGGCACAGGAAAGTCAAGAAACAGAACAACACACCAGTCTAAGGAGATAGGCTTATGGGAAAGAACGCAGCGTATGCCGCACAATATGCGGAGGAAGCCAAAGAACAGATGCGGATGTATGGGATTCCTGCCTCCGTCATCTTGGCGCAAGCCATACTGGAGAGCAGCAACGGACAGAGCCAACTGTCGCGCGAATGCAACAACCACTTTGGCATCAAGGCTACGGCATCGTGGTTGAAGAATGGCGGAGAGTATGGAGTCTATACGGATGATAGGCCCAACGAGAAATTCTGTAAGTACAAAAGCGTGGGTGACAGTTATGAGCATCACTCGCAGTTCCTGAAGCAGAACAAGCGTTATGCGCAGTGCTTCACGCTGTCGCCTGACGACTACAAGGGATGGACGAAGGGCATTGAGCGTGCCGGCTATGCCACGGGCGGCGGTTATGCTGCAAGTCTGCAGCGCATCATTGAAGCCAACGGACTGGACAAGTATGACAGTGAGGTGATGGCTGAGATGCGGGCAGAAGGTCGGTCGTTCGGGGTGGAGAATAATCCTCGTAGAGAAATGCCTGCTGCCCATGTACCGCAGTCTGCCGGGTATTCCTTTCCTGTGGAGCGAGAGGAGTTTCTCTTCATCACCTCGCCTTTCGGCAATCGCCAGGATCCGATGGATGCCACCAAGCAGCAGATGCACAAGGGCATTGACATCAAGACGAACCATGAGGCGGTGTTGGCCACGGAGAACGGCGGCAAGGTGGTGGCGGTGAACCATAATGCGAACACGGCAGGAGGGAAATCCGTCACCGTGGAATACAGCCGTGAGGATGGCAGCAAGGTGCAATGCTCCTACCTGCATCTGTCTGACATAGCAGTAAAGGTAGGTGACGTGGTTAATGCCAGTCAGAAGTTGGGGGTGTCGGGAAATACCGGCACCAGAACCACTGGCGAGCATCTGCATTTCGGAGTGAAGAGTGTATCGGCTGACGGCTCAAAAAGGGATATGGATCCAGCCGCTTATCTGGCAGAAATCGGACAGAAAGGCAACATCAAGCTACAGGCCCTGCATAACGGCAATGACCTGTTGGCAAAATACAAGAGCAATGCGCCACAGGAGCAGAAGGTTTCGTCGGAGGACTGGATGAAGAAAATCCTTTCCTCGGAGGACAGCGGCGTGGGCATTTCGGGAACGAATGACCCTATACTCGACATGGCGATGACCACCTTCATGTCGCTGATGATGTTGGCAGCGCAGATTGACAGCAATGATGAGGAACGACAAAAAGGACTTATCTCTGCCATGGCAGCCAACCGGCTCGTAGATTTGACCTCGCTTGTTCCAGGCATGAGGCAATGCACCATTACTGTGGGTGAGAACGGCAAGACTGTGCTTCATGCAGAGAGCGGTACGGTGAAGATTGACCGTGAACTGACCTCCTCGGAGATGAACCGCCTGTCGCTCATTTTGGGCAATGCCAATCTGTCGGAAGAAAGCAAACGGACGAAGATTGCGGGAATGGTGACAGGCATCGTGGCGACACAGCAGGCTTCGCAGAACTTCGAGCAAGGGATGGAGGCTGAGAGTCAACAACAAAATCTGCAAAGGAAATGAAAAGGATAGCAAGTCATCTGTGTACATTGCTGGTGGGTATGGTAGCTGTGGCAGGACACTTCATGCTTACCCAATGGCTTTTCGGTCAGACCGTGGCCATCATCTATCTCGGCTTCCAACTTATCATAGCAGCGTGGATAGTCTATGAACTGATACGTGCGCTAGTATATGATGATTGAAAAGAGATTATTGTCATTGCTAAGACATTTCACTTGGACGATGGATATGTATAATTCAAATAGTATCGAGCAATGATCAAATGTAATGTAACAGTGTGCGGAACGGTCAGCAAGGCTGCGACCTGCCGCACGAACAAGGAGGGCAAGGCATTCGTGAGCTTTGCCATGAACGTAGTCATTCCAGCGAAGAGCGGGATTAACAAGACCATCGAGGTGTCGGTCATCAAAGATGGGACACTGACGGAGGTGGGCAGCTGCAACATCGGCGAACGCATTGAGGTAGCCGGTGTATTGGTACCAAGAAAATGGGGCGATGTCCTTTATTTCAACCTGTCGGCAAGCAGCATCAGCCACCAGCCTGACGAGGCAGAGGACTGCATCAAGGGCGTGATGGAGTTCCGCGGCAAGGTGGGCAAGAGCATTGAGGACAAGACGGACAAGAATGGTGTGCCGTACTGCCAGTTCTCCGCTTTCAGCGCAGAGAAAGTACAGGACGGATTTGAATACATCTGGGTAAGTTTCTTCCTATTCGATGGCAAATGCGAGGCATGGCTGCAACCAGGCGTGAAAGCGAACATCAAAGGGGCATTGTCTGTCAGTGTCTTCAATGACAAACTGGACTTCTCCTGCCGAGTGTCTGAAATGAGCGAATATGTTCCGCAGCCCTATAATGGTTAATTGACTATGGGAAAGCCTTATGCTAAGGAAGGTCCGAGTGCCGAAGACAAGGCACTCGACCTGTTTGCCGATATGATGATTGAGCGTATTCAGTCGCTGTCGGGCAAAGACGGATGGAAAAAGCCCTGGTTTACTGAAGGTGCGTTGCAATGGCCGAAAAACCTGAACGGACGAGAATATAATGGCATGAACGCTATGATGTTGCTCCTGCATTGCGAGAAGGAGGGTTACAAGATTCCTCGCTTCTGTACCTTCGACCGCATACAGCAGTTTAACAAAACTGGCAAGAAAGACGAGGAACAGAAGCCCCGTGTGTCAGTACTGAAAGGTGAGCATTCTTTCCCCGTGATGCTCACCACGTTTACGGTGGTCAATAAGGAAACAAAGGAACACATCAAGTGGGAGGACTACAAACTGCTCTCTCAGGAAGAGCGCGAAAAGTACAATGTATATCCAAAGCTTCAGACTTACCATGTCTTCAATGTGGCGCAGACCAACCTGAAGGAGGTCAGACCAGAGTTTTGGGAGAAACTGGAACAGGAATACTCGATGCCCAAGGTAGAGAAGGACGAGCAGTTTGCCTTTGAACCCGTGGATAGGATGATAGCGGACAACCGTTGGATATGTCCCATCAAACCGATGTTCGGTGATTCCGCCTATTTCTCCATCAGCAAGAATGAGATTGTGATGCCTGAGAAAAGGCAGTTCAAGGATGGGGAGTCTTTCTACTCGAACCTTTTCCACGAGATGGGACACTCCACGGGTGCGGAGGGACAGTTAGACCGCATCAAGCCCGCTACCTTCGGCTCGGCAGAGTATGCACGCGAGGAACTGGTGGCAGAACTGACGGCTGCGCTGACCGCTCAGCGGTATGGCATGACAAAGCATCTGAAAGGAGATTCGGCTGCCTATTTGAAGTCTTGGCTGGATTCGCTGAAGGAGTCGCCGCAGTTCATCAAGACCACGCTACTCGATGTGAAAAAAGCTACCTCAATGCTCACGCAGCATATCGACAAGATTGCTATGGAGATAGACCAGGAGAAAAAGGCTGAGCAGGAAAACGGGCAAGGGAAAAGTTATCTATCCATAGATGACGGCGACCATGCAGTCTTGGCATATAATGGTTCTGCTGTATATATCCAGCATCATGAGAAGGAGGACTCTGTAAAGATTGCTGTGCCGACGAGTAACGGTCTGGAAGTGAAACTCTCTGTTCCTTACGACCACGGCAAAGACCTTGACACCAATTATCAGGAGGCTTTTGCCCAGTACAAAAGCCTGACAGAGCCTTCACAATCGAAAGAAAACGTCTATTATGCCTCCATCGCCTATCTCCAATCAACGGATGACACATCGGAACTGGATAAGCTAAAGGAGAAAGGTGACTATCAAGGACTGCTGACGCTTGCCAAGGAATACTATGACGGGAACGGCATGGACGAGGAGCAGACCTACAGGAAGCCGTGCCAGAACAGAGGCGATGACCTGCTAATAGAGGACAAGGACTTTGCAGTGGTCTATAACGGGAGTGTCGGCGGTACGTATGAGGTGTTCCTGAAGCATACGGAGCAAGAAGTGCGTGACCATATCACTCGCTATGGCATAGGACGTGCCAGTGAGGACGTGAAGGCTGTGGCGAGGGAGATGACCGCCGAAGAGTTTTCGGAATTGGCGCAGCGAAAAATGCCGATATTCCAAATGCCGAATGGTGGTTTGCTGAACCTGCAATATAACAAGGATAAGGATAGCCTGGATGTGGGGACTGTGACCAATGCAGGACTCTCTGTGAAGCATACCTTCCCTTTCAGCCACAACCATTCTATGGACGCAAACATCAGCTCTGCGTATGAGCAACTGCTTGACATGGAGGAGTACCAGAAGGAAGAGGTACAAGAGGAGCACGTTGCCAAGTCCGCTTTCCGAAGATGAGAGTAGTATCGTAGTATATACTAATCGTAGGCTTTACTACTCATAGTAGGTACTAACAATAGTCAGCCGCAAGGAGTAATGTCCCTGCGGCTGATTTAATTTGGGGTCATTCCATATTATGAAGGAATGCTTGTAAATCCTCGTCTGGAATGCTCTTCAGTTTCACCGGCTTGAAGCCGTCCAACTGCTCCACTTGAAATATCTCGTCCACTCCATATTTGGAGCCATCCACCTTTACGCTCTCCATTTCATTGACGGAGGTATAGCCATACTCCGTTTCATGCAGACCGCATACGATGGTGAACAACGTGGTGTCGTTACCTTCCGGCTGTCCTTCAAGTACGAACCAACGGACGTGTCCGATGAAGAATATTGCCACACAAACGGCATCCTTGCCTTTGCCGTCCTGTGAATACAGAGGATAGGATTTCAGTATCTCCTCCAATACGGGTGTAATCAATCTGCTTGCCATAGTCAATCGTTGTTAAGTGTTCTGTAATACATTCTGTTCTCTACAAGGTGTTCGATGGCCTCTGCTGCCAATCGGCACACCCACTCGTCACGCTGGTCATAACGACCTTTTTGATAGTCGTTGGCAAGGCGTTCCAAGAAGGCAAACACCACCTTGCCCTTTTCGTTGATAAGATAGCGATGGTCATCTGCAAGGGCATTGCCTACCTTGGCGGCTGACCCCATCTGACCGTTTACGAACCGTGAGAAGCACTCGACAAATGCCTGCTCGTTTTCTGATAATCTGTGTAATTCCATACGCAAAGAAATTATTTGTTCAACTTGTTTTTCTTCCCTCCTTTTGAAGCCTTTCGGCTCCTCTTGTCGGGAACTGATTTTTCGTGCATCAAAAGACTGCGGAATGAGGGCGATAAGGCAAGAAAACAGACGGAGGAGTTAATGAAATACCCAAATCTTTGATTTGCGGAAAGCTGTCGTTCAGTCCTCTGCCTGTTAGCATGGCGGTACTTGACCATTCGCCCGGGCAGTAACTTTGCAAAGAAAAATGGGCATCGGCAAGTGGAATAGACACTACAAAACAGGAAAATCATTGATTTTTAGTGCATTTTTCTTTATTTCTTTCTTTGATTTAGGATAAAATATATAACTTTGCCTCCGAAAAAGTGTCACAAGTGACAGTTTTTCGTAAAATATGATAGTAAACAGATATAGATACATAGAACAGTTGAGCCGTTCAAAGAACAACGGGCTCATAAAGATAATCACAGGATTGCGACGTTCAGGCAAGTCGTTCCTTCTGAAGAAACTCTTTCATCAGCATCTATTGGATGAGGGCGTGAGAGAAGACCATATTCTCGTCATCGACATGGAGAGTAGGAAGAACAGAGAGTTCAAGAACCCGGACTACCTGTTGGACTGGGTGGAAAAGATGATGATTGACTATGAGACTTATTATATCATCATCGACGAGGTGCAGGAGGTGGAAGACTTTGTAGAGGTGCTCTCTTCCTTGTCAGTTACCGAAGGGGCGGATGTGTATGTCACAGGCTCCAACTCGCGTTTCCTGTCCTCTGACCTGGTGACGGAATTCCGAGGCAGAGGTGACGAGATACATGTGTGGCCACTATCCTTCAAGGAGTTCATGACGGTGTATGATGGTTCGAAAGAAGACGGTTGGGCTGAATACAGACTGTACGGAGGTTTGCCGCAACTACTTACACAGGTTGGGGATGAGAAGAAGGCTGATTTCCTGCGTCGCCTTTATCGCACGGTATATCTACGTGACATCTACGAGCGGAACAACATAGAACTGAGACCTGAATTTGAAGAATTGTCGAAGACCGTAGCATCCAGTATAGGAGCACCTGTCAATGCACTGAATATAGCCAATACGTTCAAGTCCGTAAGCAATGTGCAGAGCATAACCGACAAGACAGTGTCGGCTTATCTGGAATATATGCAGGATGCTTTCCTTATCGAAAAATCCGAAAGGTTCGACATCAAAGGACGGAAATACATAGGTTCGTTGTCCAAGTATTATTATCAGGACGTAGGTCTGAGGAATGCTATTCTGTCGTTCCGTCAGAGCGAGCCGACACATATCATGGAGAACGTCATCTACAATGAGATGCGTATGCGAGGATGGCTCGTGGATGTGGGTAACGTCTATCATCGAGTGAGGAATACGGAAGGAAAGCAGCAGAGGGTGACATTGGAAGTGGATTTTGTCTGCAACAAAGGGAGCGAGCGGATCTACATCCAGTCGGCGTGGCGTATGCCCGATGCAGAAAAGATGGAACAGGAGAAACGGTCGTTGCGTCTTGTAGATGACTCTTTCCGCAAACTGCTGATCGTGGGAGAACATACCAAGCATTGGAGCGACGAAAACGGCATACAGATAATGAGTATATATGACTTCCTGCTTGACTGGTCAAGTACTGAGAAACACGGATAAAAAAAAGATATGCGCATAGAATATGCGTTAATACATATATGATTAAGGGAGGGCCTATCCATCACGGACAAGCCCTCCCTTTCTAAAATTTATCAATGAAAAAAAAGTTTTAGTGCTCTTGTTCGGAGCTGTATGTCTGGCTATAGATACAGCAGGATTCTGGTATGGCGGTTCGCCTCATTGGGCGAGTAATCGTCAATGCCGCCATCGAAAATCTGAGAGATGGTGCCATTTTCCATACCACGTTTCATCAGTTCCTCTGCAATGAATCTGGCACGGGAACGGCTGAGGTTATCATTGATGGCTTCACTGCCTGTGGCACTGTCGGCAGCGCCGATGACCTTAACTTTCAAGCCATATTTCTTGGCGATGCGTGCTACTTCGTCGAGATTGACGAGCTGTGACCTGTTGAGCAACCTGTCAGTGCCAAGTTCAAAGAAGAAATAGATGGGCGCACCTATGCAAACCTTTCCTGAGTGGATGAGCGAAAGGTAATCGTCTTCCGGTTCACTTTCAGCATTGCCATATTCTTCTGTACAAGAGGCGGACTCCATGACCTTTGTCTTTTGACCATTACCATACTTGTCTCTCATTCTTGCACGCAGCGAGTTGAGACCGCTGTAGTCGTTTCGAGGATAGCCATTTGTGACGGAAGAAGCGGCATCGTCAGAAAAGAGGTGGCCGTACTTGTCCAGAAGTCCCTCGATGGCAAGAATCTTGCGCAGCTGCTCCAGAGTCTGACAATCTCGATCGTGCTGGGCGTGATAGCGGCTGTTGCTGTCAGAAAGGGATGAGGCGTATGCCGAAAGCCATTCGTTCTGTGCGATGTACGGGCGAGCGTCTATCACTCGCTTCCAGCCAGTCTTGCCGATGCGGACAGAGAGGCCGAGGGATGCGGACAGCAGATGGTCGCCAAGGCGGTGTGCCTTGCCATAGCCGTCAAAATCCTGCATGGTGGTCATGTTGCCTATCTCTGCCGTAACAGCAATGCGTGGGGAGAGATGATACTGCCCCTGTATGCCGTAGGAAATGGCAAAGGGCTTGTGGGCATTCACCTTGTTGTGCAGCATACCCACGCCCACGTATGGAATGACACTCCATCTGGCAAGAGTGTGTACATCGTCCTTGTAGAGGTTGCCGAGGACATTCCACATGAAATCAGCACGCAGGTACTGGTAGTCCTGCGAGGAGTTGTTGCAGTCGTTGAACTGCATACCGCCATAGTTCAGACGACCGCCGACGGAAGGTGTGAACCATTTGCCGATCGACACGGAGAATGCCGGTTTCATGCGACCGAATAGGTCGTTGCATCCGAGCGGTTTGCCGAGGAAGACCGTAGTTCCTCCTGCCGCTTGGACAAACCAGTTGTCCGTCCATGGCGAAGCTACCAATGCCCCTTTCATGTAGGAAGGTTTAAGCGGACGAAGCATACCGTCTGCCGAAAGTCTGCATACAACGGTGGTGGTGTCCGCCGTGCGGTGATAGTCTTTGGCTTGCGCACCCAATGAAAGGGCGAAGCCAAGGGATAGAATAAGTATTTTTCTCATGTTGTTCAATTTAATCTGGTGAATACTATAACAGGTGATACGTGACAGTGCCGCTTATCGTTTCTTCCTTTTGCCGGAAGAGGGGCGCATCATGCGTGCAGCTTTCATCATGCAACGGCGTGCCCAAGCGCGTTCATCCTCGTCATCGTCACGTCCCCATTTGAGGTCGGACGAACTGCCGCCACCGCCATGACCTTCGGCAAAGGTGGTGGCATCATCGACGTAGCCGAGGAATAGAAGCGTGGCACAGTACATCACCTCCGTTCCATTCTCCGCAAAGGCCTGAAGCAGGGAACCGTCAAACACGTCCTTGCCCTCATTGGAAAGCCGTGCCACACGTTCGGAGAACTCGCTGACCATGTTTTCGAGAAGGGCATTTCTGAGAACGGTGTCCGCACCTTGTCGGATAGTATCGGAATATCTGTGTGCCTCCTGCCGCAACTCCTCCGTGCGCTCCTTCATGGCGGTCATCTCCTCACGCAGGGCATCGAGCTTGCGGTCAGCCTCTGAGAGCTTCTCCTGCTTGTCGTCCAGTTTCGACTGGATAGCGGACAGTTCCTGCTCCAGCTCTTGGACTTGCTGACGGAGAGCATCAGGATTGTCGTGACCTGCAAGAATCTGCCGATGCAATTCAGCAAGTGCCGCCTCCTTCTCAGCCTTCTCCTGCAAGAGGTTGTTGACCATTGAGGTGAGTCCTTTTACTCTCCGCTCTGCCAGACGGGTGTCCGATTGGAGCGAGGCGAGTGTCCGCTGATGGGTGGCGACGGACTGCTCAATGGTGGTGCACTGTTCTGACAGCTGGCGGCGGTATTCTTCGGTGGTGCGGTGGCGTGCTCCCGTCTCTGAGACGGAAGTTCCGCGCTCCATGCCCCAACGCTTGTTGACATCGGCAAATTCGCTGTGCAGGGCTTTCATCCTGGCAGAAAACTCGTACTTGTCCTTTCCGGCGAATATCTGTTTGTATGCAAACTTGCCGTCCTTGATTGGCAAGAGGGTGCAGTGAACGTGCGGATTGGTTTCGTCCAAGTGTAAGATGAAAGCGACGATGTTCTCCTCACCGTATTTGTCCGCAACAAAGCGGTAAACATCCTTTGCCCATTCCTCAATGTCCTTGCATCGGGTTAGATGCGAATTGTCCGCTCCGTGAGTGAGATTCACCTTCTGGTCACCGAATGCCAATTCTGTCATACGTTCTCGTGAGCCTCCGAAGATGAAATTGACCACTGTGCGGAAGCGTGGCTCTGCCAGTCCCTCGTTGGGGTCTTTGATTCCACGGCTCCGCAGGATGTCTGCCATGCGCTCCGGGATGCTTCGGCTCTTGTCTATAGGACAAACCTTGCCGCCCCGAACCTCGAAGTTGAGCCGCTCACGGCTGCGGTCGTAGTTGCCTGTTGATTCAGCGGATCCCCAACCCTTTTCCGTCCAACGGCGTTGGTGCTCGTTGCTCTGTGCTGTGGTGATTCCCTTAGATGGTCGGAAATCCATAACCTGTTTTGGTGTTGCCATAACCTATTTCCTTTTATGTGTGTACAACTCTCCTGTCTCCAGCTTGCTGCTTGTAAGGACAGCCTCCCGATGGTCGGAGACCAAGAGGGGTATTAGGCTACCCAAATTCCCTCATTTCCGACCAACGGGCAAGCCCGATTATTTTACAGCAATGGCAGACGTGTAAACACTGTGCCAGTAGAAAAGAAGAAGCGTTGTACGGTGATTATTAGAGGTTAATACAGCCTTTTGATGGACAGGAGCCCTCTTGGTTGGCTACAATGGCAAGGAACGGTCGGCAGAGTGACTGAAACTGTGACTTGATGGCTGCGCTTTCCTGATGCAAGGCTGGTGAGCTGCCATCCAATGCCAATTCTGATATTGCCTTTGCCGCCTCGATGAATGAGAGCCAGTCTCCTCCCAGGTCTTTGTAAAAGAAGGGAAGAAGGGAGGTAACGAGGGCGTTATCTGTTTCCTGCGAAAGCACCTGATGGAAGGTGGCTTCGCAGACAGCTGTGAGTGCAGTCATACAAAAGGCGTGTCCTACAGATTCGGGAATGTTTCTTCCGCATGGCACCTTGCCAATTGAATTGCCATTGTCGGCTTTCTGCAAGATAATGGCTACTTCCTCTGTTGCATCTTCGTAGAGTTGTTCACATTCCGAGGCGCAAGCCGATGCGGACATCTTGCCGCTTCGCCATTCGTCCAATGCGGTACACATCTTCTGGCGGAACACATCCAAGGCTGCGTCAATCGGAGAAACGGCAGGTGTCTCAGCCAACATCGGGATGGTGATGATTTGGCTCTTCGTGAGACGGGTGACGGAAATCTGGTTCATCTTCTCCAACTGCTCGATGAAGGTGCGGACAGTGGCGCGGTGCCAATGCCAGCATCCTGCCAGTTCGGTAATGGTGATTACAAACTGCCCGTTGGACAGGCTGAACTCCTGCTTGCACAGATCCTTGGGGATGTACTGTACAGAAGCCTTGTCTACAAGGTCAAGGTAGGCTTCGAGCTTCGACAGCCTTATCCCGGACCTCTCTTTCAAGAACTCCAACAGGGACATCCGTTCAGACATCTTGCCGGAACTCGTTCTATGTTTCTGTTTCTTCATTTCAATAATCTGTTTGGTGAATACTGTTGTTTGTCGCCAGCTCCATTATACAAAAGGAACGGCATGATACAGGTGATACTTAATAGTAGTATATGATGAGCATTTCTGTGTCTTCGAGGAGCATCTTGCGGTCAGCCTTGTTCTTCCACAGCGATATGACTATGCGCGAGGGATAGAACAGTGATGCCAGAAGGACAAAGGAGATGGTGACAGCAAGCGTGAACAGATGAGGAGTGAAGACAAACACCACTGCCGCCAACGCGGCGATGCAGAAGGGTGTCCGCTCCTCGTGCAGACGCTGTAGCCACCTCTCCACATCCATAAAGACAAAGAATATGGCAAACGCTATGGTGGAAGCCACTACGCCTATGTCGTTATAGTGTACACAGAGGTAGAGGAAGTGGAACACGTACAGCAGGATGAGCAGCATCAACCGGTAGAGCTTCCTTGCTGTCACAAGCGCGGTCATGCGCAGATAGAACCGTGTCATAAACTGTCTGCGGCTTCTGTGCAGAATCATCGTCACAAAGAAGAACGCTGACATCAGGATGAGAAACAGTATCTTACTTGTCATAATATGTATAGCATGTGAATAATGGAAGTGGACTCAGGTCGGGCTGGACGACACCGTGTGTGGCAGTGGATATGATACGCTCCACATCCTCCAGTGTCAGTTCTCCCTTGATTATTCTCTGACGGAAAGCTCCGTCGGTTGTCCGAAGGCTCTTGATAGCCTGTTCCAAGTCGTACTCGGCTATCTGCCACACTTGCCCTCTCGTGTAGGGGAAATGATGGTGGATGGCCTTGACCACAAGCACACGGCTGAGGATGTCGGTCATTCTGCCGTTCCTGACTATCGTGTGGTTGCGGACAGTGGCGATGCTCTCAATCTCCAGCCATGTGCGGTGACGGTCGAGAAGATGGATAATCTTCATGTAAAGCGTTTCCTTCATCAGATGGTCGGGAGCTTGTGGCATGACTTTGGCCTTTGTTGTGGACAACAGAATGGAGCGTTGTTGCGGTAGAACAGGACTGTCATCTGGCAAATGTAACTTTCAAATGAAGTCGAGCAGGACTTCCTCCTTGGGCTTCATGTATTTGAAGAACCCGTTCTTGCAATGCAGACTGAGGTCGAGGCATACATCTGCCGACATGTGCTCCAGCGAGTCATAGATGGTCACTTTTATCTGGCTGACCATGCCACGCTCATCTGTGGAGCCGTTGACCTTGAACATCCGTCCGAAAGAAGGGTTGGAATAGGCACAGCAGCTGTGTCCGAACTCCGTATGACGGCTTGGAATGTGGTGATAGAGGATTATCATTTCCATCTCGTCTTCGAGCATATCCATCACCTCCTCTATCGTGAAAGGGGTGTTCAACTGGAAAGTAAGAAGCACGTAATCGTCATACTTGACAGGCTTCTCCATCTTGCGCTTGTCCAGCAGTTCTGGCAACTGCAAAGGCACGACGGCAAGGAAATCATCGCAAAACTGTTCTAACATAATCGTATTCTCTGTTTGGGGTGTTTATAATCTTGTGACATAAATCTTCATCATGAGCATGGGCATATCCGACAGGCGTTGCTTGTCGAGGTGCAGTTTCTTGGCCAGACCGTCCATCTCCTTGGGGAGCGCATCGGCTATTTTGTAGAGGTCTGCCTTGTCCTTGTCGGAGAGCACGCTCACGGAAAGGTCATCCATCGTCATGAACGGCTGCATCATCATCAGGAGGTAGGCGTGCATGGTGTGCTCGTCCTTTACCCTGCCACTATTCAGATCCTCGATAGCCGCTTGTGCGTTGCGCAGCAGACGGTGGTTGGTGCGCATGGAGAGGTATATCATTGCATCCTTGTGGGACAAATCCTTGCGGTCGGCGGCACGGAGTATCTCCCGACAGCAGTGTTCGGTGTTTCGTCTGATGTCACCGATGTCATCGTCAGCAAAATCCGGCAGGTATTGCAGGAAGGATTTGAAATACAAATGCTCTTCCTTGATGAAAGCGAGCAGGTCTTCCTTGCCGTGAATGCCTTGCTTGGCGGATTTTTGCAGGAACAGCAGGTAACGCTTCAGTACCGCCTGTTTACCACCTTTATTATATATAGGCAGGCTATCCAAGGAAGCGAAGAATGGCTGTGCTTCCTTCACGGCTTGCTGTAGTTCCTCATCACCAACATGGGAAGAGGTCTGTTCTCTGAGATAGAGCAGGTCGTGAAAGGTGCGTTGCTTAGACATCGCCATACGGCACAGCTCGATGTGGATGGAGTCGTTCAACTCATGATATACCGTGAACGGGTATGAGTGGGCTTTCCTGACAGTGTCACGTGAGATGCACGATGTCACGGAATCGTCCAACACGCGCCATTCGTTGACAATCTTAACTAATGTCTGAATTGAGACCTTGCCGTTCTGTCGAAGAGTGGTCAGAAAGCCATGATACTCTCTGATGGCTTCATCGCTCGAATGGAACGACTTCGTGCCGTTTCCGTCTGAACATGCTGTCAGCATGACTACGGCAAACGCAGTGGCAATACAAATGGCAAGTCTGATACAGCCATGCGAGTTTGATTTTGCATTATGCAATATTTGCTTCATGCAATGGAGGTTGGTTTGTCCTCCGAAAAGTTGGGTTTCATATTTCATTGTTGTCATTATTTTGAGTCTGATTTTGAAATTGACGGTGCAAAGTTAATGCGTTTCAGCGATATATTTGCAAGAATGACAGTAAGTTTAATCTTATTTGTGTATCATACTTGCGAGTATGATTTTCAATGAAATCAAGTGAAAAGAAAATGGCAAATTATCGTGTTTAAGTATGATTTTTCGTTCAAGTATGATTGTTTCTCGGAAAAATAGTGTACCTTTGCACTTGATTTCATTTAATAGCGTACAACAGTATGGCAAAAGTAGGTTACATCTTTATCGCCACCAATGGCGAAGAGTATGCAGAAGACAAGGCTTGGATGCAGCAATACGGCTGTGTTCAGGTGATAGAGGAACTGTCCGAACACGAGAGGCTGCGCCCGATGTGGAAGCAGCTCATATCGAGTCTGGAGCGCGGCGACGAGCTGGTGGTGTCGAGGTTCAGTAACGCACTGCGTGGCACCCGTGAACTGGCTACATTCATAGAATACTGCCGTGTGAAGGTGGTTCGCATCATCTCCATCCAAGACCGCATCGATACGTTTGACGAACTTTTCCCCGACACCAAGCCCTCACAGGTCATCCGTATGTTCGGGTCACTCTCTGAGGAGTGTGCCGTGCTGCGCAAGGCATCGGCACACATCATCCATCTGCAACAGAATATCCGGCCGCCCAAGAAGTCGGAAAGGGCACTGTCGAAACTGGAGCGTGAGAAGAATATCGTGAACATGTACAACGAGGGGCACAGCATAGATGACATCTTTGCCATCAGCGGCTTCACAAGCCGAAGTTCCGTGTTCCGCATACTCAACAAGCATGGTGTGACGCTGAACCGTGGACCTCATAGTGGACCGCTGAAGAAAAGGAATAAAGAATAAACAAAAAACAGATACAATGAATAAGACATTCAACATCTACTGTGATGAAAGCACCCACATGGTGCATGACGGTCATCCCTACATGCTTTTGGGATGTACAAGTATAGCATACACACAAATCCGCATGGCAAAAGATGCCATAAAAGATATTAAGAAGAAGCACGGCTATAGTGATGAGCTGAAATGGACAAATGTCCACGAGGCCACGTATAAAGTCTATGCAGAGCTTATAGACTGGTTCTTTATGAATGACATGGAATTTAGGGCTGTGGTTGTTGACAAGAGTCAGATTGACGAGAAACGAGAAGACTATACGTTTAATGATTTCTACTTTCGCATGTACTACCAATTGCTGCATCACAAGATGGACATGGATTATACATATAACATATATATGGATATCAAGGACACATGCAGTAGCGATAAGCTGGAGAGGCTCAGAAAAATAATGGAATACAACTCTTCCATTGGCAGGTTTCAGTTTATACGTTCACACGAAAGTGTCTTCATCCAATTGGCAGATGTTCTAATGGGAGCCATCAACTACAACCTTAGATATGAAAAGGGAGAAGTTGAAGGAAGGGTGAGAGCCAAAATGAAGCTGATTGAAAAGATAAAAAAACACAGTAATATCAGTCTCAACACCACAACTCCCAAATTTAGAAAGAAGTTTAATTTGTTTTTTATCGCACTGAAATAGCCAATGAGCAGTTTGAATATTATCAAGAAATACCCTGAGCTGCTGGAACTGGCATATCTCAGTGAACGAGAAAGAGAGCATGATCTTCATGCAATATTCAAGCGTGATATAGAAGATAACTGTCAATTCTCATTCAGAGGGTGGCGCATCTATCCTATAAAGACAGATGGCGAGATTGACATGGCAAGATTGTTCAAGCATCTTACCTGTGAAGAAATCATGGTTGAGAACGAAGACGGTACGACTTATCCAAAGCGAGTATTCGAGATGGCTCGTTCACAAAGGCTTCATTGGATAAATCACCATGTGAGAGAATTGACACCAGACAATCTGGATGTATTTACCATAGAAGAGAGGGACGGCAAAAAGCGTAAGGTCAAGAAAACATACATCTATGATAAAGTGGAAAAGTATGTTATTGTCTTGGAACAACAACGTAGCAACGGATTCTATCTGTTGACAGCATACCATCTTAACAAAGAGTATGGACTAAAGGCTTTGGAAAAGAAGATGAAAAAGAGATTGCAGACACCACTATAAAACGCAAGACCCGAATTGCATCAAAGGCAACCGGGTCTCGAAACTCCTTCTATCTATAGATGAGCGCTGCAAAGGTACGAATATTCTTTGAAATAACGAAGGTTTTTCATTGAATTCTTCTCGATTTTAACATTTGCAGGGCAGTATTGTAAGATAACAGGAAAGAAAATAGCATAATTTTACAGAAAATCGTAATGGAAACATTCAAAGACGTTATATCAAGTGACCAACTTGTCTTGGTCGATTTCTTCGCCACCTGGTGCCAGCCATGCAAGATGATGCACCCCATCCTTGAGCAGGTGAAGGAAGTGTTGGGTGACAGAATCCGCATCATCAAGGTAGATGTGGACAAGTATGGGGTGACTGCAAGTCAGTATGGCATACAGTCTGTGCCCACATTGATGCTGTTCAGACGCGGCGAAGTGTTGTGGAGGACGAGCGGTGTGATGCAGAAATCAGAGTTGCTGGCAACGATTGACCCGTTTTTAAGATAAAAGAGCAGAAATGTCAAAATCTAAATTAAAGTCTGTCCTCATGTCCATGGACAAGAGTGAAATAATAAAAATGGTATTGGAACTTTATTCTGCACGGAAAGAGGCAAAGGAATATCTTGACTTCTATGCAGAGCCGAATGAGGGCCAGAAGCTGGAAGAGTATAAGCACATCATACGGGAAGAGTTCTATCCGAGCAGAAACAGAGAGCCAAAGACACGCTTCTCAGTGTGCCGCAAGGCATTGTCCGACTTCAAGAAACTGAAGCCTTCGGAAGATTCAGTCGCAGAATTGATGGTGTTCTATATGGAGAATGCCTGTCAGTTCACTTATGACTATGGAGACATGTGGGAGCAATTCTATGATTCTGTTGAGAGTAATTTCGACAAGACATTGCGCCACATCGTGCTTTATGACCTTTGGGACAAGTATGATCCCCGAATCAAGCAATGCCTTCGTTGGGCAAGCCCTTGTGGATGGGGATTTCCTGACGCACTGAATGATATGTATGAGGAAATGAAGGCGCAAAATGAGGAACTCCGAAAGAAATACAGGAATTTCAAGATGCCCATCAACGCTGATTATTAAACGAATATACTCAAATGGGGAAACCAAAGAAAAAACATAAGAAAGCGAAACAACTGCCCTTAAGCAAAGAAGAGCAGATTTTTCAAGCGGCAAGAGACCTTGCAGCTGAAATTGGCATATCCTATTCTGAGGCATTAGGGTTTACTTTGGGCATAAAGGACGTAACGTATGGTTGGGAAGAAGACTATACGGAAGAAGAGTTTCAGGCACTGATTGACCACGCTGTGGGAGACACTGATTATGAGCACACCCTCTATTGAATCATCTACACGAGAGGAACGTTTGGATTACGTTCTGAATGAATGGAGATGTCTGCACAACTGTGAGCTGTGCGGTAAGTGCCATATTCTGAAAGGCAGAAGCGAAGAAATACTCTATGCAGACTATATAGACGGCAAGCGGTCATATATGGATATAACATTAGAAATCAGAAGCAACAGATAATGATGTCACAGAAATACATATATCCATCGTTGTTCCAAGAGGAAGAGCCGCAAGAAAGCGTTCCTGGTGATAAGAAAGAGTATGACCTGACGAATCTCTTTGAGAGATTGGCAAAGTCTGATTTTCGCAGCCGGTTCCATCTGTCCAAGCAAGACAGGGAGTATGTAATGGAAAAGGGATTGCCGACGATACGAAAACACGCAGAGGACTTTGTGGCAAAAAGACTTGCTCCGGCTGTCATACCGAACGACGGCAAGCAGACTCCCATGCGTGGGCATCCTGTTTTCCTGGCTCAACATGCCACTGGCTGTTGTTGCCGGGGATGCTTCTTCAAGTGGCATCACATCTCAGCAGGCAGGGCACTGACCAAGGAAGAACAGGAATATGCTGTTGCCGTATTGATGGCATGGATTGAAAAACAGATGAATAAAGGATGAAGATAGAAGAAGCCATAGTATATGTGATGGTAAAGCGAAATGGCGGCATGACAACCGACCAGATTGCCGATGCCATCAATCGTCATAGGCTGCACCTGAGAAAGGACGGTCAGCCTGTGACAAGCAAGCAGGTGTATGCAACAATCTGCCGTTTCCCTGAAATGTTCACAAAAGAAGCTGGCAGAATCATGTTAATGATATGACGTAACGATATGACAATAGATACAACCAACATGTGCTCACACCTTCAGAAGAAGTTGTTTGAACCAGAAGGTGTGTATTATCCTATATGGCAAGCCATGCAGGATGATGAGACCTTGACAGCAGTGGTACGAAGCAGACAGCTGCACATCTACAGAAACGGGAAGAAAATTCTCGTTCTGGCAGGTAAGGCACAACCGAAGATTATAAGGGAAGACAAAATACAAGAGTTAATAACAAGATTATAAACAAAACATCAAATCATCAAAACAATGGACGCAAAAGAAAAAGTATTGGCAACAATGAAAGAGGCTGGTCAGCCTCTCAACGCAGGTAAAATCGCAGAACTCAGCGGTCTCGACCGCAAAGAGGTAGATGCAGCCATGAAGCAGCTGAAAGCAGAGGGTGCAATCGTCTCTCCTGTGCGTTGCAAATGGGCACCTGCAGAGTAAGGTTTATACTGCTGTCTTGAAATATAGGCAGCAGTATCTTTATTTTTATCAAAATGTTAAGGTGAGGAATCTGAATATCCTTGCCTACGGACACAATTATCCGCTGCATCTTTTTGGGGTAAGGTGCAGACGTATGGCTGTCAGCGTATCTTGGTTTAAAGACGCTTAGCGGTCACGGCGGAAGTCGTTTCGTCTCTCTCCGCCGAACAAAGCTCTGAGCACATTGCCCAAAGCTCCGAACACGAAGTAGCAAACGATGATTGCAACAATATCGTCCATAAGCATTTTCTGTTTTATGGGTTATACACTATTATGAAGATTCACTATGTCCAATCCCTGCCTCTTGGCTTCTCTGACGGTGTAGAACGTGCCGCCCTTGGGATTGCCATCGAAGTAGGCTATGAGACGTGAACTGCGGTTGACCATATAGTCGTTGCGCCTCAGAAGGCAGCCATTGTAGTATTGCTCGCTCAATACGACCACGTCATCCACGATGCGCAGGATGGCATCATACTTGGCTTGCTCTTCCTTGCTCCACCGGTCAGACTGACCACGGAACGGCACAACGGCTATCACCTGCAAGTCCTTCAACTCGCATTGCAACGAAAGGGCGGCTTCTGCCGCCAGCAGGTCAAATCCCATTGCCATGCCACAATAGAAATACCGGTAGCCGTCGGCATACGCCTTGGCTATCTCCGATTTGAGACATTGCTTCAACTCCCTCCGCTTGGCGAAAGGTACGCTGCGGTGTCCGCTGAAGCATACGGACACTGCCTTGTCGTACTTTGTCATACTTTACCTTACTTTATAATGTGTGCGTGCGAGGAACATACCGCCAATAACACATGCCCCGAGCCTTTCGAGTTGGTTGGCATACTTGGCATAGCTGAGACCCTTGGTTATCACATCGTCAAAGACCAACACCATTTTGTTGTCGAAGAACGGCTCATCAAACTCAACGACATTCGCCTTGCGGACTTCATCCTCGTTCTTGCGGTTATCGTGGATGGTCTTACGCTCTCCGCATACCCTCACGTGCTCGTAGCCGTTTTCCGCTCCTGTCAATTCACACACCCTGTGGCAGAAAGCCTTGTAGCGGAGTTCGTTGCTCTCGCTTGTGGATGCTGGAACGGGGGCGAAGACGATGTTCACGCAACCCTTGCCGTAGAGTGTCAGCATATTCTCTGCGGTGCGCTGCGCCACTTCCTCGTAGGCTCTTCCGTCCTTGAAGTCAAACACTAATTGTCTGTCGGCAATCTCCTTCTCACCCACATTGCGGATGCGTGCGGGATAGTATTTGCAGAACCAAGTCTGAGGCTTGTCTAACTGCTTTTGGATTTGATAGTCATTCTTGTGTGCCATTGCTCTTATGTTTTTTCTTCCCTTATTTCGGAGGCTTTTCCTGCCTGCCCAAGGGATATTTTTTGCTTTCCAAGAGTGATGGCGATCAAAAAGCCAAATCGGGAGCGAAAAATACGCTCTGCACGCAGAGGAAGATTTTTCGGTCAAATGCAATGGACGATTTGGTGTTTGAACAATCGCCAGCATTACCTTTGCAAAACAATATCCGCAGCGGCAAGGCAGGCGAAAAGAAATCTGTTATGTAAAAGAGGAAACGGGCGGGATGGCGTGGGGCGAAGCTGTATATGGGGAAGGACGATAGTTGATATGAGGGAAAAAGAGAAAATCTTGTAATAGGGAACGACATTGCCTTTTATCAGCATGGAGACAGTCCTACAAGCAGAGAAAACTATTGCCCTAAAAATGAGTTGGATAGTATTTTCTAAAAGTAGTATCGACTACGAATAGTATAATAGTCGAATAGTTTTTACTACCATACTACGGATAGTAAAGTCTGTTTATAGAAGTGATAGCGGTATCATCGTCTGTTCGGCGATGATACCGCGCGGCACTCATGTGTCATGCCGCTTTAGGTATTCTGTCATTGCCTCATTGACAATATCACGCAAGGACATCCCTTTCTTGATGGCGAGGTACTTCATCCTCGTGTGGATGCTCTTGTTGATAAGGAAATTGCAATGCACCGGCACTTCGGTAGTCTCAGAAACAGACACAGGTGGTGCTGGTGTAGTTTCTGTGACTATCTGCTCCTTACTCGGCTTCTTTGTGGAAGAAAGGAGTCCGTTGAGACCGCCTTTCATTCCCTCTTTCAACATACTGCTCTTGCTCATGGCTATGCTATTTTAAGTTTAACACTTCTTTTGCCAAAGACATATAATCACTGGCACCATTGGATTTGGGATTATACTCAAAGATAGTCTTGCCGTTGATGGGTGCTTCTGCCAAAGCCACATTATCACGGATGACGGTCTTGAAAACCTTCTCGTGAAAACTGTCATTGACGATTTCCCTCACGCTTCGGTTCAACGTCTTGCGGCGATCGAACTGGGTGATGACGATGCCGCCCACTTTAAGGTTGGAGTTGAGCCGCTCCTGAACGATGCGGATGATGTCCATCAACTTTGCCATACCTCTCATGGCAAGGTATTGCGCTTGAACAGGGATGATGATGTAGTCGGCTGCGGTGAGGGCATTCAAGGTCAGCAAGCCCAATGACGGTGGACAGTCGATGATGATGTAGTCGAAATGCTCTTTGGCGATGGCTTTGGTGATAAGTCCCTTCAAGATAAGCTCCCGTCCCGGCTCGCTGATAAGCTCTAACTCAGCCGCAGACAGGTCAAGGCATGAGGGTGAGACGGTGATGCCGTTGTGCAACTTGACCAACGGCAAGGTGTACTGTCCACACATTGCGCCATAGACTGTCTGTTCTTCCTCGATGGACAATCCCAAGGCTTCCGTGAGGTTGGCTTGTCCATCCATGTCAATAGCCAAGACGTTCTTCTTACTCAGTTGCAGAGCTGCCGCAAGGCTTACTGCGGTCGTACTTTTCCCTACACCACCCTTGTGATTTAATACTGCAATTATCTGTGTCATAACATGATACTACTATTAGTGAATACTACTTTACTATTCTACTACTGATAGTACATACTAACCATAGTAAAAGCGGATTTACTACGATTAGTACGTACTACTCTCAGTTGATACTACCCTCAGAAGGGAAGGTCTTCGCTCTTGTCCTGCGGTGCATCGGCTGGCGGTACGGGAGCCTCGCCCTCTGCCTTGGCTGCCTTGCGTGCCTTTGTTGCAGGTGTGTCGGTTGCATCCTTCTTCCCTGCATTGACAAAGGCGATGGAGTCAGCTATGATGCTATGCTGTATGTGGTTCTCTCCGTTGCGGTCTGTCCAAATGGAAGAAGTCAGTGTGCCTTCCACAAGCACCATACGACCCTTGGTGAGGTATTCAGCCAAACGGATATGGTTCTCCTTGCTGCTCTTCACCCTTACCCAAGTGGTGATTTGCTTGCCCTTACTGTAGTCGTCCACTGCGATGTCAACAGCCATGAATGTTCCGTGTGTACCTGTGATGACGCGGCAATCCTTTGCTCCGATGCGTCCGATAGTGTGAGTGTAAATCATAATGTGAAAATGTTATAGTGGCAAGTTGGTTAGACTTGCCGTTACCTTGTTATTTAAATGACTTTTCTTGTTGATTGAACATAAGCTATTGCTTCATTCATAATTTCTGCTCGTGACCTACTCTTGTTATCTTGCATCCACTCATCAATTTCAGATTTGAGGAACATGATACGTTTCCCCTTCTTATGGAATGGTATTTGTTTATTGCTTGTCCAACAATAGATTGTGTGTTCAACTGGATGGGTAGGGAGATACTCACTCAATTCGGAAACACTAAGCCATTCCAATCCCTTATCGGGCTGAATTTGAGTCATTAGTGTGGAAAACTTTTCTTCTAAAATCTCCAGCTTGTTTATTACTAATGACAATGCTGATGGCAAGTCATTAAAACTCAATATTTGCTTTTCCATATCAATATATGTGTGGCAAGTTGGTTAGGCTTGCCGTTACCTTGTTATTAATATCCTTTCTTCGTCTGCCTTGTATTGGCGACAAAAGACTTGTTGCTGCCTGTGAGACTGATAGAGCCGCAATTAACAAACTCTCCGTCGGAATAGACTCTGTACTTCTGTCCGCTTACCTCATGCTTCTGTTTGATGCGCTCTCGCATCCACTTCTTGGCTGCGGTCAATGAGCAAAAGGTCTCGCTCTCCTTGGTCGTCTCGTCATATACGATGCACTGGGTCATACATGCTCCTACTTCATCCATGCACCTATACTCGACGTGACATAGTCCAACTGACCGCCAAATATGTCGCTTGGCTCTATGTCGTATTGTCCATCCCTCACTTCCTTGTCCTCTCCAAGAAGCGACAAGTTTCCGTCGGCATCCAAACGTGCTGCGTCTATGACGATGTCACGAGGCTCGTCAAAGAGATAACCTGCCACGATGGGCTGCTCTCCCTCGAAATGCACCTCAAAGCCTCCGTCCACCTCCGTGCCGTACTTGCGAAGAGCCGCTTTCAGCTCGTCCTGCTCCCGGTGCTGCAATGCCTGGAGTTGTCCGTGGATAGTGAGGTCTTGCAGTTCTGCCTCTCGTTTGGTGTGGGTTGCCTCGCCGGTCTTGCAGTCGATGTCATACTTGTGGTAAACCACTGGGATATGGTCTGCCGATGTGACAAGCCATGTGATGTTGTTCACTGAGAAGCCCTGTCTGGTGAGGAACTCCTCGATGTCTGAGCCGAGAAGGTGGTCGGCTACGTCAAGATACTCGATGCGTGCGTCAGCATCATGCAGGATGATAATCTTCATTGCCTTTCTATTTTTAGTGATACAAATAAGTTTGTCGCCCATGTCGCTGGACTTGTTTAACTACGTTGAAGAAACTTACGCTCAGCATAGTGAATAAATTCCCTCTGCGTTCGCTTAACCGTTTCTTTCTCTTCCCTCCTTTCGAGACCTTTCAGCCTGTGGAGGGATATTTTCTGCTCCCACAAGCCGCAAGAAAAGACATAAAGACAAATTATGTGTGAAGAATACTCTTTTCCGAGGAAAAGGAAGATTGTTCACAGTCACAAGACCTCAAGCAGAATTTGACGATTGTCTCAGACGCGGCTAACTTTGCAGGAAATATGCCTACCACTGCGCTGATTGGAAGAAGATTATTGATATTGGCTGCAAGAGGAATGATGTGTTATATATAAAGAGGTAAGAAGAAAGATTGAAACAGTAAGGGTGGGCAGTGAAGTGTTTGCAGGTCTGCTGTACCGACATAAAGCGAGTGTGTTGGCTGACCGGGATGCAAGTCATCAAAGCTTCAGCCTTGATAGCTTGTAGCACGGACAGACAATTCTCTCGCGTCGGTACTTCGGCATACTGTCAGCTTTGGCTAATAGCAACGTGTTGCCATCAGCCAAGGATGTCTGTATGACGACAGACCATGTAACGCTTCGCAAAGGCGTGGGGCAAAGCAGTATAATTTAGAAGTAGATAGTAACGTATATCAGGCAAGAAGAGACAGTTGCGCAACGGACAAATCGGGCACTCCTGTCAGCATGACAAATGTGCCTTGTCCTTGCCGCAGGACACTGAGGCAGATTGGACGTAGCAGACATGTCTGCCACATTCAATATGCCTGAGTGGACAAGAACTGCCTCCTGTATAGCAGAAGAGAAATTGTAAAACAGTTGATTAGTGGTAAAGGTGGTATGGGTGGGCAGAATGGCATTACACGGACATTGCCGAAGCCCGATAATGGGACAGCCAGACAGCAATAAAGGCAGTTATCAGAAGTGGCAGTTTCTGATAGTGCCATTGTTGCCTGCCTGTCACATGGGCATTCGTGCGGTGTCCGTACAGTAATGCCGTTCTGAAGGTGTGGGGCGAAGCGGTACAACACACTTGGACGGACACACCGATTATAGCAGAAGATATTTTGCAGTCAAAGAGAAGAAGAACAGTAAAGCAGGCGTGGGTGGGTAGTGAAGCTGTCGCAAGATTGACGGTCTGAATATCAAGGCGAGTGGATAGCCAGTAAAGAACACAATTATCAGAAGCCTCGGCTTCGGCATCTTGTGGCATAGATGGCAGTCCTCTCGCGTTCAGACCTTGGCATACTGTCTTTCTTGGCTAATAGCGACTTTGTCGCCATCAGCCGGGAATATCTGTATGCCAACCATCTTGGTGACGTTTCGCAAATGGTGAGGGACGAAGTGGTTAGAATAAAGGAAGACGGCGTTGCCGTTATGGTTAATAAATGCACATGGTTGTTATTAGAGAAGATTATCACACGCTATAACAGCAGATTGATGTCCCTGAGCAAAACAAAAGCGACCCGAAGGTCGCCTTGTTATGGAGAGGAAAGGCTATTTCTTGCCTTTCTTGGTTGCTGGCTTGGCCGGCTCTTCCGCAGGAGTCTCCTCCTTGTCGGGACACTCGTAGAACTTGGTTGCAACCATGATGATTCTGGAGTGCTTCACGCCATCCTTGTCTGTCCACTCCTCTGGCTTGAAGAAACCCTCGACGGTGAGCAACGTGCCCTTGGTGAGCTTGTCGAATGATTCGGTGTGCTCGTTCTTGCGCCATGCCTCCATATTCATGAAAGCCGATACGCGGTTGGTTTCCTCGCCGTTCTTCTCCTGACGGCCTACTGCCAATGAGAAGCGTGCTACGCTGGCGTTTGCGAACTGACGGATTTCTGCATCCTTACCTACGAAACCTGAAACTGTGAAGTTGTTCTCGATCTTTTTCATTTTGAATTGAATTTAAAAGTGAAACTTAATTTTTACATGCATTCAAAAGCAGGGATGTGGCACCATGTGGGAAGCACCATGAAAATCGTTCGCAATACTCTTTTTGTCGTTGGCGGTAAGGGAGAAAAAGGAAGATTACGCACTATTTTATTGGTCATAGCGATAGCGGCCACACAAGAAGGAGGAAGTCCTTCGCAGCATCACGCTACCTTTGCATGGTAAAAATAAGTGGCTTTCAAATAGCTCAATTCAGAAAAAGACGGGGCCAAACAATGGAACAAAGGTTGTAAGCAAGGAGGCAATCCGTATGCAACAGACAGGGGCACTGCTATGGCGGTATGCCTGGAGAAACGAAGCGGGAAATCCGACCTTATAGCTGTATCAGCAGAAGATGGAGGAGCATGAACAATTATGCACAACGAACGACAAGCCAAAGGGTCAGCTTACCAATAGAGGCATCAAGCCAAAGGAGGACTGACATCAGAGGATTGGCGATAGCACTGTCATCATGCCAAAGCCAAGTTCTGTGTCCGACAAGGAAGAGTCGCAAAAGACAGACGAGTAAAACCAAAAGGCGAAATAACCATTCCTATAACAAGGTGACGGGTCGCTTAAATGGCGAAGGGACTCTGGCGACGTGTCGCTATACAGGTGTCGAAGCATCGCTTCTATAACAGGACTGGAGCAAGTGAGCAAACCGCACAACTTGCTCCCAAGATATTTCAGTTACAACAGCCATAACCTCATTGGAGGATTCTCCTAAAAGAGTTTTTGCAGTCAAAGGAAGAAAGAGTCTGCGTGCAAACCACATGGCCAACAGACTCTTTCTCTTGATTATTCACAGATGACAACGTCATCCTTGTATTCCGTCACTTCCTTGCCGTTGATGAGCTGGACAATGACCTCACAACCCAAGTCCTCGACAATCGTTCCCTCTGTCTGACCTCTTCGGGGATAAAGCAAGGTGCAGAAACACCCTACAACGCCGTCCAACTGCTCCATGTCTATCGTTGCCATATCCGTTCCTCCTTGTTAGCCGAATGTGATTGGATTGATGCAGAAATTCGTGTCCTCTGCCTCATACTCGTATTCATTGATGAAGTCAATCATCTTCTGTTCGCTTCTTCCGTCCTGTGAGACACCAGTCTTCTCACACCACAACTTGATAGCATCACCAAAGGTGGAGTAAGCACCCTCACAATCCTCAAAGAGTTCTCCGTATGCAGTGACGTAGCACTCTTCGGGGAAGAAGTCGTTCTCATCGTGCGTATAGAAGATGTCGCAACCTGGCTCAACCTCTCGCCAACTGATTGAAAGTTCATCGCCAAGTGCCTTGTTCACCTCCTCAAAGAACAAGTCGCATGAAGACCAAGCACTTTCGGTGTCAAAGGACAAGAGGGCATAATCGTCTTCCACGTTCTCCTCATACTCTGCCCAATAGATGTGTCCTCTCACCGAGATGCCTTTCTTCTCGTAGTCAATATCATAGTGTTCTGCCAAGAGATACAGATACACATTATTACTGTTCACCTCCAACTCTTGGAGTGTGTTCCAAAGGTCTGC
Source organism: Bacteroidaceae bacterium (assembly GCA_017521285.1). Classification (GTDB taxonomy): domain Bacteria; phylum Bacteroidota; class Bacteroidia; order Bacteroidales; family Bacteroidaceae; genus Phocaeicola_A. Next base: position 80,799 of record JAFXDG010000105.1, read on the forward strand.
CACGGCTTTGCGTGAGCCTGTCACCTTGTACTGAGTGTCGCAAATGTTAGCCATAAGATAAAATTTTTATTTTCTTCCCTTATGTAGAACCAACTACCATCGGGATTGATTAAAGAATTATGTTGCCCCAAAAGGTGTTATGGCTCATCAATGCAAGGTTTTGCCGTCAAATACTACCTCTGACGCAATCAGAGCGTGGAGATTTTACGAACAAACCACAGGCACCGACCTTGCAGGATGAACGCCATGACAGGTACCTTTGCAACACAATTCTTATCAAAACCCGATGGGGTGGTACATGGCAGACTGCATGGTACAGCAGTGTGAAGTGACGTTATAGGTGGAGATAAGGCTATAAGAGGTTTTTGCAGTCAAAGGAGAAAAGAGTCCACAAAGTGCAGTATCTACAGGACAAAAACACTTTAGTTTACCTTGGTTAGCTCTTATATATATGCTAACCTAAAGTAAACTGTATATATGTCCGTCTAAAACCCGAAAACCGTACGGATCAGCTTACGTCAGAAACAGAAGTATAGAACCATAGAAGTGATTCAAGAAGTCTTTCTTCCTTTGACTGCAAAATATTATCTTTGCACGAATCATAATGGCCCTGTAGGATTTAATATAATTTAACGCTCTTTATTGAATGCAAGGAAGAATAGCTTCAATATGCTGAATATCAGCAGTATATCATTGTATTAACCCTTAATCTGTAGAAAAGGATGTTATCATACAAAGTAATGTCCATTTGTACTTTTTCTATATAGTTTTATACTTACATTTGCATATCATTTGTACCTTGCTAACAGTAACTATTTGATTATTAATATACTTTATATTTGAAGAAGTTAAGTAATTTAAACAACTTGAGAAATATGAGAATAGCGTGTAACCGACTTGGTTACACGCTATTTCTTTTCCATAAAAATCCACTAACTTTGCTTTTTTCTTACGTTTATTCCGTATATTTGTAATAGCCAAAACATACTATCATGAAAAGCATAAAAAAGCTAATACACATTTTAATTCTTGCCATAACGACTACACTCATGGC
>JAFXDG010000106.1 GCA_017521285.1 Bacteroidaceae bacterium
CTGTTCCGCCGTGCAAGCCTGTTGGTACAATTGAGTGTCAGCATGGGACTGACATTTGCCACCTCCGTCATCGGTTTGCAGTTATACCATCTGCGTACCAGCACCGACATCGGCTTCAATCACAAGAACAAGGCATACTTGGCTGTTGACAAGGAATACGACCTTGCCGAGAAGTTTTACCAATTCCTGAAGAACCACCCCGATGTGGATACCGTGATGCGGGATTGTCATCTTGTCTATGCTGGGAATTCAAAGGTGAACATGCAGATGTTTGCCGGTCAAGAAGGCATCTGGATGGCATCCACAGAAATAACTCGCGATGAGTGCGACTTCTGGGGTTTGGAACTACTTGACGGTCAGTGGATAGATGAAAAAGCACCAAGCTCGGTGATGCTGAACGAAACAGCAGTAAAGACATTAGGGTTGGATAACCCCATAGATACCGCATTGGCCTTTGGCAGTAAGGTTGCAGGCGTGGTTCGCAACGTATCTGCCTATTCACTGACAATCCCTCAGGAGGCCATGATATATGTAACGAAAAGAAAATGGACGGATAGCAATCACAATGAACCTTGGGAACGTTTCTGCTTCAGCTACCGTCCCGGTTCATGGCCAACAGTACGAAGCGCACTGAACGAGTTCTTCCAACGCGAGGAGAAATCTTTGCCTCACATTGTCAACATTGATGAAAACTTCAACCAACTTCTCCACTCCGAAGATACGCTGTTAGGACTGTTCTACGTGATGACGGCCGTCTGCATCCTCATTGCCCTGTTCGGTGTCTATTCGCTGATAACCATCAGTTGCGAGCAGCGGCGCAAGGAGATAGCCGTGCGCAAGGTGTTCGGTGCTACGGTGGGGGACATCCTGCGCCTCTTCTTCGGCGAACAGTTGGTAGTGCTGTTGCTTGCTGCCTTGGTGGGCTTCCCCGTGGCCTATGTCTGCGTCAAGCCGTGGTTAGAGGGATACATCCATCAGGTGGATATTCCCCTGTGGCTCTGTCCTGCCATCTTCGTTAGTGTAGCTCTGCTCGTCGCCCTCTGTATCGGCTGGCGCGTGTGGCGCACGGCCAAAGCCCATCCGGCAGACGAGCTTTGCAAAGGATAAGAATAATTTATAGAACCCACCTAAAAAAGAAATTATGCAAAACCATACAGAAATGAAAAGCGAATGCCAACAAGAAAAGGCTCTAATCGAAACTGAACAGAGCCGGTTGCGGCGACGCATCCGATGGGTTAGCACGCTGCGGGTGGTGCTGTTCCTGACGGCCCTGCTGAGCATTTCGTTTTACATGGCAGGAGAGAAGAGTACAGTGTTGCCCATCATCAGCGCTGTGGGGCTGGTGCTCTTCATGGCATTGGTGAAATATCACACCCGCCTGTTCACCCGCTACTCACGCGGTGAAATCAGACTTGCCGTCTGCCGCACCGACCTGGCACACCTCGACGAAGACTATTCGGGGCAAAGGGCAGGGGAGGAGTACGTGGATGCGGCACACGACTTTGCCTACGACATCGACCTCTACGGTCGCCACTCGATCTTCCAGATGATGAACCGCACATGTAGCGATGTGGGCAGCCACCGGCTGGCCAAGGTGCTTGGCAATCCTTTGACTGGCGCTACCGCCATCCGCCAACGGCAACAGTTGTTGCAGACGATGAGGGATGAAAAGGAGTTCCTGACCCGTTTCCGCGTGGAATTGCTCTGTGCCGCAGCCGAAGACTATGCCACCAACGGACGCAAGGGTGATGAACGGATTCTCACGCTGGGCAATGCCGATTGGGAGGCGTGGACAGCTTCGCCCGACGAATTTGCAAGCCGATGGCATTACCGCCTGCTCACCCCTGCAGCCGCCTGCATCAACCTGATGGCATGGGGAGCGGCCATCGCGGGGGTATTTCCCTATTCGCTGTCTTCGTTGGTCACCATTCTGTTTGCCATCGTCTCGTCTGCCTTCACCACCCGCATCACCCGCAAGCAGCAGGAGTACAGCCGCCATTTGCATACTCTGTCATTGGTAGCACCAGCCTTGGAGTTGGTGGAGCAGGCCCCGTGCAAGGAATTTGCAGCATGGCAACAGATAGCCCAAGGAGTAGGGCAGGAGAGGGGAGGAGTGTCCGCTTCGTCGGCCATCCGCCAGTTGCGCAGACTAATGGACAATCTGGACCGCCGCAACAACGTCGTGATGCTCTTCCTGCTGAACGGACTCTTCTTTTGGGAAATCCGCCAAATGATTCGGCTCGAACGGTGGAAGCGCCTTTACGCCTGCCACATTCCTGCTTGGATGGATGCGTTGGCGCGGGCCGATGCATACGTGTCGATGGCACTGTTTGTCCGCCACCATCCCGACTACACGTGGCCCAAAGCATTGGAGGCCGACGGTGACTTCACCTACACGGCCACAGCCTTGAGCCACCCGCTGATGCGGCGCGGCACGTGTGTACCCAACCCCATAGAGATTGACGGACGGCCCGACTTTCTGGTCATCACCGGTGCCAACATGGCGGGCAAGAGTACCTACCTGCGCACCGTGTCGGCCAACTACCTGCTGGCCTGCGTGGGGCTGCCCGTCTGTGGCACAAAGATGACGTTTACCCCCGCCCGCCTGCTCACCAGTCTGCGCACGGCCGACAGCCTGAGCGACGGAGAGTCGTACTTCTTCGCCGAACTGAAGCGGCTGAAACTCATCATCGACTCCCTGAAGCGGGGCGAACAGCTCTTCATCGTGCTCGACGAGATTCTGCGCGGCACCAACTCGGTGGACAAGCAGAAAGGCTCCTTGGCACTGCTACGGCAGCTTGTCCGCCTGCAGGCCAACGGCATCATCGCCACCCACGACCTGCTCCTGGGCACACTGGCCGACCACTATCCCACCCACGTACACAACCACTGCTTCGAGGCCGACATCCGGAACGACCAGCTCACCTTCGCCTACCGTCTGCGCCCCGGAATCGCCCAAAACATGAACGCCTGTTTCCTGATGCAACAGATGGGCATCGGGGAAGGGGAGTGGTGAGAAACAGAGAGATTTGAGAATTTCTGAAAGCACTTTTGAGAATTTTCAGAAAGAGATTTGAGAATTTTTGGAGTGACTTTTGAGAATTTATCCTACCGCTTACAACGGGATAAAGAACTAATTGTATGTACAAAAGAGAAGCGGATTCCCCGTTGACGAATTCCTACAAATGGACTTGGAAAGGTTGTGGATATAGCGAGCGTATGCGTTAAACATTGTTACAACACATACGCTTTATCTGATATTTTGTACATTTGCGGTATCGTAACAAATAAAACATACAACTATGACAAAAAGAATTTTCCTTGTATTGGCATTGGTGACGGCAGCATTGGCCACTACAATGGCCCAAACGCGCTATTGCCTCTCCTACGAAGACTTCAAGAATGACAAGTGGATTAACTTAGAAGATTCAGTGTGGATGGAGGAACGCACCAAATCCCAAAAATTCTGGTCGGGTGGTGGCAACTTCAAGTTCACCACAGGCAACGAAGAGACAGACGAATTGCTGAAGAAAGAAGCACGACTTATCATCTACGAAGGCAAGATGTACGTAAACCTCCGCAAACTGCGTGCCAAGGGTATCACTTTCGGTAGCCATTATGCCCAAGCATACAGATATGCAGAAGACAAGGTCTGCTTTATAGCTCCACGA
>JAFXDG010000107.1 GCA_017521285.1 Bacteroidaceae bacterium
AAGGAACTTTAGTGCGTTATTCTAAAAAATCAGGAGAGGAGATTAAGTAATGAGTAATACTGCAAGTCTTAAGAAAGAATATGCAGAGCGCATCGCTCCTGCATTGAAGGAGAAGTTCCAATATACTTCAAGCATGCAGGTTCCCGTACTCAAGAAGATTGTTATCAATCAGGGTTTGGGTATGGCTGTAGCTGACAAGAAGATTATTGATGTTGCAATCAACGAGCTTACAACAATTACAGGTCAGAAAGCTGTAGCTACTATTTCTCGTAAGGACGTTGCGAACTTCAAGTTGCGTAAGAAGATGCCTATCGGTGTGATGGTGACTCTGCGTCGCGAGAGAATGTATGAGTTCTTGGAGAAGTTGGTTCGTATTGCTTTGCCTCGTATCCGTGACTTCAAGGGTATTGAGAGCAAGTTGGATGGTCGTGGTAACTATACATTGGGTATTCAGGAGCAGATTATCTTCCCTGAAATCAACATTGATAGCATCACACGTATCTTGGGTATGAACATCACATTCGTGACTACTGCTAAAACAGACGAGGAAGGCTATGCTTTGTTGAAAGAGTTTGGCTTGCCTTTTAAAAACGCTAAAAAAGACTAATAGAGTATGGCAAAAGAATCAATGAAGGCTCGCGAGGTAAAGAGAGCCAAACTCGTAGCCAAGTATGCTGAGAAGCGTGCTGCGTTGAAGAAGATTGTTAACACTGGTGACCCTGTTGAAGCTTACGAAGCTGCTCAGAAGTTGCAGGATCTTCCCAAGAACGCAAATCCTATCCGTTTGCATAACCGTTGCAAAATCACTGGTCGTCCCAAAGGTTACATCCGTCAGTTCGGAATTTCTCGTATCCAATTCCGTGAGATGGCATCTAATGGTTTGATTCCCGGTGTAAAGAAAGCCAGCTGGTAATTTATTGTTAAATATTGTCAGGATAGTCCTGATTAATTTAATTATTATTTATATGACAGATCCAATAGCAGATTATTTGACGAGGTTGAGAAATGCAATCAGTGCAAAGCACAGAGTTGTTGAAGTTCCTGCCTCTAATCTCAAGAAGGAAATCACTAAGATTCTTTTTGAGAAGGGTTACATCTTGAACTATAAGTTCGTTGAGGATGGTCCCCAAGGTACTATCAAAGTTGCTTTGAAGTACGATGCAGTAAACAAAGTGAATGCAATCAAGAAATTGCAGCGAGTATCCACTCCGGGTATGCGTAAGTACACCGGATATAAGGATATGCCGAGAGTGATTAATGGATTGGGTATAGCAATTATATCTACATCCAAAGGTGTGATGACAGATAAAGAAGCTGCCGAACTGAAGATTGGTGGTGAGGTTCTTTGCTACGTATATTAATAGGAGGATTCAAGTATGTCAAGAATAGGAAAATTGCCCATTAGTATTCCTGCTGGTGTTACTGTAAGCCAGAAGGATAATGTAGTGACTGTAAAGGGACCTAAAGGTGAGTTGAGTCAGTTCGTTGACCCCTCAATCGTAATGACCGTTGAGGATGGTAACATTACTTTCGCTTTGAATGAAGAAAACACTGAAGTTGGTCTGAAACAGCAGCATGCGTTCCATGGTTTGTACCGTTCATTGGTAAACAATATGGTTGTTGGTGTTTCTCAGGGATATAAGAAAGAGCTCGAGTTGGTCGGTGTAGGTTACCGTGTATCCAACCAAGGAAATCTGATTGAGTTCTCTTTGGGATTCTCTCACAGCATCTTCCTCCAACTTCCTGCTGAAATCAAGGTTGAAACTAAGTCTGAGAGAAATAAGAACCCTCTGGTTATTTTGGAATCATGCGACAAGCAGTTGCTTGGTCTGGTTTGTGCCAAGATCCGTTCTTTCCGTAAGCCCGAGCCTTATAAGGGTAAAGGTATTAAGTTCGTCGGTGAAGAGATTCGCAGAAAGTCTGGTAAGTCAGCTGGTGCTAAGTAATCCTTTTAAAATTGTATTATCATGACAACAAAAATAGAAAGACGCTTAAAGATCAAATTTAGAGTACGGAACAGAGTCTCTGGAACTGCTGGACGTCCGCGTATGAGTGTATTCAGAAGTAACAAGCAAATTTACGTGCAGGTAATTGACGATTTGTCAGGTAAGACATTGGCTGCTGCATCTTCTTTGGGTATGGAGACAATGCCTAAGAAGGAACAAGCTGCTAAGGTTGGTGAGTTGATTGCCAAGAAAGCACAGGAAGCTGGTATTACAGCTGTTGTTTTCGACCGTAATGGTTACTTGTATCATGGGAGAGTAAAAGAAGTAGCTGATGCTGCTCGTAACGGTGGACTTAAATTTTAATTCGATATGGCAATTAATAAAGTTAAAATATCAAGCGATGTAGAGTTGAAGGACAGATTGGTGGCCATCAACCGTGTTACTAAGGTAACAAAGGGTGGTCGTACCTTTACATTCTCTGCAATTGTCGTAGTTGGTAACGAAAACGGCATCATTGGTTGGGGTCTTGGTAAAGCTGGTGAAGTAACAGCCGCTATTGCTAAGGGCGTTGAAGCTGCCAAGAAGAACCTCGTTAAGGTTCCCGTGTTGAAGGGTACTGTTCCTCACGAGCAGACTGCCAAGTTTGGTGGTGCTGAGGTATTCATCAAGCCCGCTTCTCACGGTACTGGAGTAGTAGCCGGTGGTGCTATGCGTGCCGTATTGGAAAGTGTTGGTATTACCGACGTTTTGGCTAAGTCTAAGGGTTCTTCTAACCCCCACAACTTGGTGAAGGCTACCATCAATGCATTGGCTGAAATGCGCGATGCCCGTATGGTTGCTCAGAACAGAGGCGTAAGTATGGAAAAAGTGTTTAGAGGATAAGGAGGTTTATTTATGTCAACTATAAAGATTAAACAGGTTAAGAGTAGAATTGGTGCTCCTGCAGATCAGAAGCGTACATTGGATGCACTGGGTCTTAAGAAGTTGAACCGCGTTGTTGAACACGAAGAGACTCCCTCAATTCTCGGTATGGTAGCAAAGGTTAAGCATCTGGTTGCCATCGTAAAGTAAGGTATTGTTAATTCTATAAAAAGTAATAACAAGATGAAATTAAATAGTTTACAACCTGCTGCAGGTTCTACTAAGACAAGAAAGAGAATTGGACGTGGTCCGGGTTCTGGTTTGGGTGGAACTTCTACAAGAGGTCATAAAGGTGCTAAATCAAGATCTGGTTATAAGAAAAAGATTGGTTTTGAAGGTGGTCAGATGCCTCTTCAGCGTCGTGTGCCTAAGTTCGGTTTCAAGAATATCAATCGTGTAGAGTACAAGGCTATCAATTTGGATACCATTCAGACTTTGGCTCAGGCTAAGGGCTTGGAAAAGGTCGCTATTGCTGATTTGGTAGCTGCTGGCTTTATTTCTTCAAACCAGTTGGTTAAGGTTTTGGGTAACGGTAACTTGACAATCAAGCTTGAAGTGGAAGCTCATGCTTTCTCTAAGAGTGCAGTTGCAGCTATCGAGGCCGTAGGTGGTAATGCAGTAAAACTCTGATTCAATGAAATCTATTGAAACATTAAAGAATATATGGAAAATTGAGGATCTGAGAAATCGGATTCTCATTACCGTATTGTTTGTTGCAATTTATCGTTTTGGCTCATACGTTGTACTTCCTGGTATTGATGCCAACATGTTGACGAGATTGCACGAGCAGACAGGTGAGGGACTTATGTCCTTATTGAATATGTTCTCAGGTGGTGCATTCTCTAATGCCTCTATCTTTGCGTTGGGTATTATGCCTTACATTTCTGCATCAATTGTGATTCAGCTTTTAGCTATTGCTGTTCCCTATTTCCAGAAATTGCAACGCGAAGGCGAGAGTGGTAGAAGAAAAATAAACCAGTACACACGCTATTTGACTATTTGTATTTTGGTGTTTCAGGCTCCTGCCTATTTGGTGAACCTGAAGATGACTGCTGGCCAGGCACTGAATGCTTCAGTAGATTGGACTTGGTTTATGATTACTTCTACAATCATCTTGGCTGCGGGAAGTATGTTTATTCTTTGGCTTGGTGAACGTATTACAGACAAAGGTATCGGTAACGGTGTGTCTATGATTATCATGATTGGTATCATCGCACGTCTGCCTCAGTCTTTCGTTCAGGAACTGACCACAAGATTGGCTTCTCCTGGTGCAGGTGGTTTGGTAATGTTCTTGTTTGAAATTGTAGTTCTTCTGTTCGTTACAGCTGCTGCAATCCTGCTTGTTCAAGGAGTCCGTAAGATTCCCGTACAATATGCCAAGCAGACAGCAGGTGGCCGACAGATTGGTGGTGCCAGACAGTATATTCCTTTGAAGGTGAATGCTGCCAATGTGATGCCTATCATCTTTGCTCAGGCAATCATGTTCATCCCCATTACCCTTATCGGCTTTTCAAGCAATATTGATGAGGCAAGTGGTTTTGTACGTGCATTGATGGATCACACAAGTTTTTGGTATAACTTTATCTTCTTTGTACTGATTCTGGTATTCACTTATTTCTATACTGCAATCACTATCAATCCTACTCAGATGGCAGAGGATATGAAGCGTAACAATGGCTTCATTCCTGGAATCAAGCCTGGAAAGAATACAGCGGAGTACATCGATACAGTAATGTCTCGTATTACTTTGCCCGGTTCTATTTTCTTGGGTCTTATCGCTATCTTGCCTGCTTTTGCGGGTGTATTTGGTGTGCAGCCTGAGTTCGCTCAGTTCTTTGGTGGAACTTCATTGCTTATCCTTGTTGGTGTTGTATTGGATACTCTCCAGCAGGTTGAGAGCCATCTGTTGATGCGTCACTATGATGGTCTGTTAAGCTCTGGACGAATCAAAGGACGTTCAGGTGTTGCAGCTTATTAAAGTAATATCAAAGCGATGATATTTCTTAAAACAGAAGATGAAATAGAGTTACTACGCCAAAGTAATCTCCTTGTGGGGAGAACTTTGGCGGAAGTAGCCAAACTGATAAAACCGGGTGTGACAACTGCAGAACTCGACCGTGTTGCTGAAGAGTTCATCCGTGATAACGGAGCAGTTCCTACCTTTAAAGGATTTCCTAACCCTAATGGTGCTCCTTTCCCTTGTACTTTGTGTACATCGGTCAACGCTCAAGTGGTTCATGGAATCCCCGGTAAGACCCTCTTACAGGAAGGTGATATCGTTTCAATTGACTGTGGTGTTCTTATGAATGGTTTTTGTGGAGATTCGGCATATACTTTCTGTGTCGGTGAAGTCTCTTCAGAAATAAAACAGTTGTTGAAGGTTACTAAGGACGCTTTGTATCTGGGCATTCAGAATGCCGTTCATGGTAAGCGTTTGGGGGATATAGGCTATGCAGTTCAGCAATCATGTGAGTCTGTTGGTTATGGAGTCGTTCGTGAATTTGTCGGTCATGGTATTGGCAAAGAGATGCATGAAGATCCGCAAGTCCCCAATTATGGTCGTCGTGGCACAGGCTCCCTTTTAAAGAGTGGTATGTGTTTGGCCATTGAGCCGATGATAACCATGGGTACTCGTCAGATTTACCTTGAAGATGATGGCTGGTCAGTGCGTACACGCGATGGAAAATGTGCCGCTCATTTTGAGCATACAGTGGCGGTGCGTCGTGGGAAAGCTGATATTTTGTCTTCGTTCGAGTTTATAGAAGAAGTATTAGGTGATAAAGCAATTTGATAAGTATGGCAAAACAGTCTGCAATAGAACAAGATGGAGTGATAGTCGAGGCATTGTCGAATGCAATGTTTCGCATTGAGTTGGAAAACGGACATGAGATTACAGGGCATATCTCAGGCAAAATGAGAATGCATTACATTAAGATATTACCTGGTGACAAGGTACGTGTGGAGATGTCTCCATATGACCTCACTAAGGGTAGAATAGTTTTCAGATATAAATAAAAGAATTAGATATGAAAGTAAGAGCATCATTAAAGAAACGTACGCCGGATTGCAAAATCGTTAGACGTAATGGCCGTTTGTATGTGATTAACAAAAAAAATCCTAAGTATAAGTTACGTCAAGGATAATTTTTAGTAATTTTGCAAAAAATAACTTTAGTATATGGCTATAAGAATTGTTGGTGTAGATTTGCCTCAGAATAAGAGAGGCGAAATTGCGTTGACCTATATTTATGGAATAGGTCGCAGTAGCTCAGCGAAAATCTTGGATAAGGCTGGTATTGATAGAGATATCAAGGTAAAGGACTGGACAGATGACCAGGCAGCCAAAATTCGTGAGATTATCGGTGCAGAGTTCAAGGTGGAGGGTGACCTTCGCTCAGAAATCCAGTTGAACATCAAGCGCTTGATGGATATCGGTTGCTATCGTGGTGTTCGTCATCGTATTGGTTTGCCCGTTCGTGGTCAGAGTACCAAGAACAATGCCCGTACACGTAAGGGTAGAAAGAAAACCGTTGCAAATAAGAAAAAAGCTACTAAATAATAATCGTTAGATATGGCAAAAAAAACAGTCGCAGCTAAGAAGAGAAATGTGAAAGTTGATGCCAATGGACAGTTGCATGTTCATTCTTCTTTCAATAACATCATTGTCTCTCTTGCAAACAGTGAAGGTCAGGTTATCTCATGGTCTTCAGCAGGTAAAATGGGATTTAGAGGTTCTAAGAAGAACACTCCGTATGCAGCTCAGATGGCAGCTCAGGATTGCGCTAAGATTGCATACGATCTCGGCCTTAGAAAGGTAAAGGCATACGTTAAGGGTCCGGGTAACGGACGTGAGTCTGCTATCAGAACAGTGCACGGAGCAGGTATCGAGGTTGTAGAAATCATCGATGTTACACCGCTTCCTCACAATGGTTGTCGTCCTCCTAAGAGAAGAAGAGTATAATAGATAACCAAGTTTAATCCTAACAGTTGGCGGAACTATTGATTGTTTATTTGGATTGTATTTTCCTTTCTGCAATCGCGGCTGCAAGCAATTTAGAACCGCTTCAGAAACAATAAAAATTAAAAGTAAAAATGGCAAGATATACTGGACCAAAATCAAGAATTGCCCGTAAATTCGGTGAGGCAATCTTCGGACCTGATAAGGTATTGGCAAAGAGAAATTATCCTCCCGGACAGCATGGTAACAACAGAAGAAAGAAGACTTCTGAGTATGGTATCATGTTGGCTGAGAAGCAAAAGGCTAAGTACACATACGGTGTATTGGAAAAACAGTTCCGTAACATGTTTGAGAAGGCTGCAAGTGCCAGTGGCATTACCGGTGAAATCCTGTTGCAGAATCTCGAAGCCCGTTTGGACAACGTTGTATTCCGTTTGGGTATCGCTCCTACTCGTGCTGCTGCTCGTCAGTTGGTTAGCCACAAACACATTGTGGTAGATGGTAAGGTTGTGAATATTCCTTCATATTCAGTTAAGCCTGGTCAGATTGTAGGTGTTCGCGAAAAGTCTAAGTCTTTGGAGGTAGTTGCAAACGCTTTGGCTGGTTTCAACCACAGCAAGTATCCTTGGTTGGAGTGGGACGAGGCTGCAAAGGCAGGTAAGTTGTTGCATCTCCCCGAGCGTGCAGATATTCCTGAGAACATTAAAGAACAGTTGATCGTTGAATTGTATTCTAAATAATAATTGATTTCATGGCGATATTAGCATTTCAAAAACCAGATAAAGTGATTATGTTGGAGGCGGATTCAACATATGGAAAGTTTGAATTCCGTCCGTTAGAGCCGGGTTTTGGTATTACGGTAGGTAATGCTTTACGCCGTATCCTGCTTTCTTCGTTGGAAGGATATGCCATCAATACTGTTCGTATTGAAGGTGTAGAGCATGAGTTCTCTGCTGTTCCTGGAGTGAAGGAAGATGTGACAAACATCATCTTGAACTTGAAACAGGTGCGCTTCAAGCAGGCTGCTGATGAACCGACAGTAGAAAAGGTTAGTATCGACATTGCCGGTACTAATGAATTCAAGGCAGGTGATATAGCTAAGTATTTGAATGGATATGAAGTGTTAAATCCTGAATTGGTCATTTGCCATTTAGATTCCAAAGCAACTATGCACTTGGATTTGACCATTAACAGAGGCCGCGGTTATGTGACTTCCGAAGAAAATCGTGAGTTCTGTACCGATGTCAATGTTATTCCGGTCGATTCTATCTACACTCCGATTCGTAACGTAAAGTATCAGATTGAGAACTATCGTGTTGAGCAGAAGACCGACTACGAAAAACTGTTGCTTGAAGTTACTACGGATGGTTCCATTCACCCGAAGGATGCATTGAAAGAGGCTGCAAAGATTCTCATTCATCACTTCATGCTCTTCTCTGACGAGAAAATCACGTTGGAAAGCACCGATGTTGACGGCAATGAAGAGTTTGATGAAGAGATTCTGCACATGCGCCAGCTCTTGAAGACCAAGTTGGTTGATATGAACCTTTCGGTTCGTGCCCTCAACTGCTTGAAGGCTGCTGATGTCGATACATTGGGAGACTTGGTACAGTTCAACAAGACTGACCTCTTGAAGTTCCGCAACTTCGGTAAGAAATCGCTCACGGAGCTTGATGATTTGCTCGAGAGTCTGAATCTTACGTTTGGAACAGATATTACTAAATATAAATTAGACAAAGATTAAGTAATGAGACATAATAAGAAATTCAATCATTTGGGTCGTACTGCTTCTCATAGAAGTGCAATGTTGGCAAACATGGCATGTTCTTTGATCAAGCACAAAAGAATCACTACGACCGTTGCCAAGGCGAAAGCTTTGAAGAAGTATGTAGAGCCTTTGTTGACTAAGGCTAAGAACGATACAACCAACTCGCGTCGTGTTGTATTCAGCAACTTGCAGGACAAGTATGCAGTAACAGAGTTGTTCAAGGAAATCTCTGTAAAGATTGCTGACCGTCCCGGTGGATACACTCGTATCATCAAGCTCGGTCGTCGTAAGGACGATGCTGCCGAAATGTGCTTCATCGAATTGGTAGATTACGATGAAAACATGGCTAAGGAGAAGACCGCTAAGAAGGCTACTCGTACACGTCGTTCTAAGAAGAGCACTGCTGCCGCTGAGCCTGCTGCTCCCGCAGTTGAGACTCCGGTTGAAGAAGCTCCTAAGGCTGAATAATCATAGCATTACATATATGAAAAAGAGGGATGTCACATCAGTGGCATCCCTTTTTTGTTATCACGTTCACATACACCTTGTCCTTCTCATGCTTGTCCATCTTTACGCAGGTGTAAACAATATCAGGATGGAAATGACGGAAGTGTAAAGACTTTCAGGAAGCTTTCAATAAAAGTGTCTACGAATGTAGTTAATGAAACTGAAAACCGTCTACAGAAATCAGAATATAGTCAACGGAAATTGTTGACATACATACGGAAATCGTTGATATACACAATTTACTCAGTACTCTTTAGAAAGTACTGCAGTACCATATAGGAAGTACTGGAGTACTGCTTAAGAAGTACTGGAGTATCTCTTAACAGATACTGGAACAACTCTTAAGTCTTGTTGCACTACGCTTAAGCATTATCTTGCTATGCTTTGTATGTTAATGATTCCCGTTGGCTACTTTGTAACAAAATATACTGAATAGGAGTTTGAATGACTGGATAGAGGAACAGGTTTTAGGAGCAGTGTTTTATTTTGAAGATAATTTCGTATGTGTCTTTAAGTTCTGCAATATCTGTAAGAATATTGTTTTCTCCTTTTTCTATGGCATTGACAAATGCTGTAATTTCGCTGAAATATCCTTGCGTAAAGATTTGGTTGTTGGGTAGGATGGGTGAAAAGTTGTTTTGATGATACAAATGTTTTGTCAGAGTGTGGTGTGCGTGTAACTTCTCCAATGGAATGCCCAATATCGTTGGTTGCTTGGGTGAAAAGGTCAGTTTGTCCATCTGAGTGAGTTGATAGACTCCAGAACGGGTGCAAATCTTCAGAGTTTCTTCTGCTTCAGTCCAAGTATAGGCCGTGGAAAGTTCGAGCGTACCGACGATGTGCTGATGTTGGAGCATGAGGATATAGGAGTCTTTATCGGTTTGTCGGCAAGAGAGAATCTGGGGTTGGCCAAACAGATAGCATACCAAATCAATAGGATGGATATAGAGGTCGAGCGTGGCATCGCCTTCCGGATAGCAACCAGTGAGATAGTGTAAATCGTAATTGATTAGGTGTTCCTTGTTCAGTTGTTTCTTTAAGATTTGTATTGCGGGGGCATACCTTTTTTGTAAGCCTGCCATGGTGACTATGGATTTGTGAACATGTCGCAAGGCAATCAGTTGGTCGAGTTCTGTCAACGAATAGCATGGTGGTTTTTCTATGAATAGAGACTTCCCACTGTGAAGGACTTGTGATGCGATGGAGAAATGAGCAGATGGTGAAGTGGCAACAAAGACTCCTTTCACATCCTTGTCGTTCAGTATTGCATCTAATGAGTCCGTTGCTTTTGTGCCAGCGAACTTTTGTTCTATCAGTCGGGCTTTCCTTTCCGATGTGGCATAGATATATTTTAACGACACTCCAAGATGGTGCAGCACCGGGTAAAGGTTCGTCAATGAATGTTGTCCCATGCCAATGAAAGCATAAGAATGTTGATATGTTTGACATAGATAACGCTCTGTGCGCATCCGCTTGTATCGGTTGATAAGTTTCTGCATCATTGTATCAGTTTTATGTGTTCACGATAAGTTGTTTGAGAGTTTGCCGTCCATTGGTATTCGCCATAAAACCGTTCAATGAACCATTTGGGGAATATCCGCTCGAGGTTGCGTACAAGAATGATGTCGTACTTGCGATGAAAATTAATCCAACAATTGTTGCAATGTCGTGAGTAGTGGCATTGTGTACGGCAAGTTGATGCCCCGTTGAAGATTTCGTCAAGCGATTGTTGGTGGATGTTTCCTAATACTACGTCAAGATTCTGGCATAGTGGCACATCGCCATTGCTATGCACCACGAGGCTGCTCATGATGCTTTGGCAACGAAGTCGAAGATGCCCGTTCCGCCATTCATTATAGAGAGCAACAAAGTCGTAGTTCTCTTGTGTGTCGTGAATGCTGAGGGGGATTTGTTTTATAAAGTCAGAGGCTTTCAGCAGTTCACTTGTTGTGTCAAAGAATGCCATTGTACCGTAAATGCCGATGCGGATGTCCACATGGTAATGCTTTGCCACATCAATTACAAATGCCATATCCTCGAATGTGTTCCATGGCGACAAACAGAACATCAGCGACAGGGGGACTTCATTTTTTAGGGTTTCCACCACTTCGATTACGCGATTGAATCCATTGCATCCTCGCATCTGCTGATAAGTTGTGCGGTTCCCGTCAAGAGAAACGTACAGATGGCGTGGCTTGTAACTGCGGACAGCGTCAATGACCCGCCGAGGTGCAAGTCCATTTGTAAGCAATGTATAATTGGGGTGATGTTCATGAAACCATGCCATGATTTCATTGGCTTGCGGATGCAGTATGAACTCGCCTCCTTCCAATCCTACCGTTGTCCTTTGTGTCACACACCGGCTTTGCATGATTTGCTGGATGTCGTTGAGTGAAAGATGTTCTACGGGCCGTTTTTGCCAGATGTTGCAATGTTTGCATTTTGACTGGCAAAGTGTAGTTGAGTAAATCATCAGTTGGGAGAGCCGCTTTTTTCGTGGCCTCATGATGTTGTTCAGATAGAGCAGACCATTATAGGTGTAATCATAAATGCTATACATACGATTCGTTGCAATTTTGTTTTCTACTTGTAAAGTCCAAAATTGCAACGAATGACTGCACGCCTACCACGTAAATCTGATGCCGAATGGTAGCGACAGGTCGAACGGATGTTCAGTGTGATAAGTCTCTATCGGCCTGTTTGTGGGGATGTAGTATTGCAGACGTGGTTCAAAATAAGCGTTGATGTGTGGTAACAGTTGGTATTGTACGCCTGCGCTTACATGCACAGACCACTGCCACGGTGCTTTGACATTGGCATGACTTTGTGGTAAAATCAATGAATCACCTAATGCAGTGTGCTGGTTGGGGTCAACATAAAGATGCTGTGTTGTCTCTTTCCCACGTACAGGAATGTCCAAATTGAGACCACCTGAAGCATAGAATTGCCAACGGTTCTTTTCCATGAACGTGTAGGTCAGTTTCAGTGGCAGGCCGACATAGTAGAGCTTCTGGGTACGGCGGGTGAGCATGTTGTGGCCGTCACTCTCAAAAGTGGATTTCATGCGTGTGTAACTTAATCCTGTGGTGAGATTCCAATGTTTGGATATGGGATAACTCAGCGATAGTTCAAAGGTACGTGGACGTTCGTGGTGTTTTCTCTCGGAAATGGGCGCGTTGGGATGTCCGGCATTCATAACCGCTATGCGTTTCATGTTCATTGCGCTGACACTGTCCATCTCGCTGGCATAGTTGTTTACATAGTCTATGTATTCTCCCCAATTGTAAATTCGCATTGAACGGGTCTGATTGCTTGACGCATAGTTGATGACGGTCAAGAAATTGTCGATGCCGCTAATGCCGTTTGAGGGAATGCCTGCGTATGCAAGCATGGTTCCCCAGGATGACTTTTTCTTCGCGGGTATAACGCGTTGCAGATTGGGGCATGTGCCAATTATTCCAGTTATCTGCACATCTGCATCAACAAGCCGGACCTCAGGTGTTGTTTGTTCAGTGAAGATTGTATCCGTATCCTTCTTTGAGTTTGCTGTCTGTTGTTGTTTGTTGACCATATTCACGGAGTCATTTATATGATGTCGGATAGGTATGATTGTCATTTTTTTTGCAGAAGTGTTGGCTTTGTCCAGTTCTGTGTGAGTTGTCACCTCCTTTATGGGAGATTGCCTTTCATTCTTTGTTTCAAGTAGTCTCTCTGTTGGCTTTGTGCGTGTGAAGAGGTATAGTACCATGGGAAGCAGAATGGGTAGTAACCACAGCATCCAATGGTGGGCTAACGATTTTTGTAGCATTCTTTTTGCTCGTGTCAGTTGTGACGACGAGGAATGCGGCTTGATTCCCAATTTTTCTGCTATCTCTTTATGGGAAAGCCCTTCGAATACTGACAGGCGAAATATATTGGCATACCCTTCGGGAAGAGAATCTATCGTTCTCATCACCTCGTCAAGTGATATGTCTCTCACGTTTTTCTCTTCCTCTGAAACGGGAATTGTTGTAGCCTCGTCCAGTGGAACTGTCGGCTGTGCGTCCAGATAATCCTTGTATTTTGATGCCACATTGCGGGTAATGGATATTATCCACGACTCTGCTTTACTTGTGTCCCGTAACCGGTCGAACGAGGTGAAAATTATTAAAAAAGCATCATGCAGGACATCTTCTACAGTCTGTTCGTCACTGATATAACGTCGGCATACGCTCTTCATTCGTTGAGCGTATGCTTTATACAGTTCGCCGAGTGCATCTGCATCTCCTTGTTTACATCGTTCTATCAGTAATGCTATTTCCATCGTAAACATAGTGCTTCTATTTGTTAAGTTCTGCAAATAGGGAAAAGACTGCATGATGCTGGTTGCTTTTTGAGATATTAAAACGCTTGCAAAATTACAAAAAGAGTATGAAGAAGCTTTGTAAAGTCCGGACAAACACGGTACGCGAATGGAGTCAACAGTTTGGAAGAATGCATTCTTCGGACATTGGGAAACTTATATGCACGATAAAAAAAGCAGGTGACAGGTTTAGTTTTTTGCATAAATCTGTCAAATTGTTCTAAAAAAGAGTATCTTTGCGACATCTTTCAGAAATTTATAAAAAAGAACAAATTATTTATTGTTCAGATTTATTTCAGTCTGCTTTACCAAGCATAAGTACTCAAGAATGTAAAAAGATAATATATGGCCTTAGCAATTAACATAAACGACCTGCTAAACAAACAGAAGATAGAATCCAATCGGATTGAATTCAAGAAGGGTTGGAATCCGGCAAGCATATACCACAGTGTATGTGCGTTCGCTAATGATTTTGATGACCTTGGAGGTGGTTACATAGTGGTTGGGGTTGATACGGATGAAAAGACTGGAGTCGCAGTTCGTCCTGTTGAAGGAATACCTACAGAAAAGATTGATGGCTTTCTTCAGGAAATGGTAGGTTACAATAATAAGATTTCGCCTTACTATATGCCTCGTACAAGTGTGGAAGAGGTTGATGGTAAGTCTCTACTTGTGATTTGGTGCCCAGCAGGAATCAATCGGCCATATTCTGTACCGGAGAATGTGACGGCCAAAAGTATGACCAAAGAATATTTCTATGTTCGTAGTGGTACAAGCAGCATCATTGCTAAGGGGGAAGTTCTTGACGAACTACGTGAGTTGGCAAGCCGTGTGCCATTTGACGAACGTGGAAATCCGGACATCCGTTTGGAGGACATCTCTACATTACTTCTTCGTGAGTATTTGGTGAAGGTGGGAAGTAAACTTGCAAGTGACATCAACATAAAACCGTTGCAGGAGATTCTTGAGCAAATGGATTTGTTTGTCGGACCCAAAGAGAACAGAATGCTTCGCAACGTTGCTGCCATGATGTTTTGTGAGAACCCGAGCAAGTTTTTCAAGCGTACTCAAGTGGAAATAGTGTATTTCCCTGAAGGCCGATTGAAAAATCCAAGCAATTTGTACGAGGGGGCTGTTATCACTGGTTCCGTGCCTCAAATCATTGACCGCACATTGGAATACCTTAAACGTATGCTTGTGATGCAGAGTATCATCAAACTTAATGATGACTATCGCAGTAAGAAGTTCTACACTTATCCGTATCAGGCATTAGAAGAAAGTGTGACGAACAGTCTGTACCATCGTGATTATCAGGAATGGGAGCCTGTGGTGATAACTGTAGAACCTGACGGTATAACGATTCAGAATGTGGGTGGTCCTGACAGGAGTATCTCGGCTGCTGATATCTCCCGTTGCGATATCCTTGTTTCACGTCGTTATCGCAATCGTCGTTTGGGGGAATATCTTAAAGAACTGGATATGACAGAGGGTCGTAGTACCGGTATTCCTACCATTCAGAATGTTTTGGAGAACAATGGTTCTCCACGTGCAACAGTCGTTACAGATGAAGACCGCACGTTCTTCCGTATTACTATTCCCTGTCATGAAACCGCAGGAAATATCATTGCGGATATTGCTCATAAGGATGGAACTCTCAAAGCATCAAAACGTAGTACTCTGAAAAAAACACCAAAAAGTGGACTGAAAAGTGGACTGAAAAGTGGACTGAAAAGTGGACTGAAAATATTGGAACAAATACAAAATAATCCCCAGTCCACATTGATAGAACTGGCGAAACAAACAGGTTATTCAAGAAGTTGGGTTGCTGAAACAATGAAGCGGCTTCAAGAACAAGGTGTTATAAAGCGTGTGGGTTCTGACAGATCCGGTCATTGGGAAATTGTTGGTTAGACAATTCTTCTGAATTTTACTTTAATTTGTCCGCATTGCAATAATCCCATCCGTATGTTTGGAAGAATGCATTCTTCGGACATTGGGAAACTTATATGCACGATAAAAAAAGCAGGTGACAGGTTTAGTTTTTTGCATAAATCTGTCAAATTATTCTAAAAAAGAGTATCTTTGCGACATCTTTCAGAAATTTATAAAAAAGAACAAATTATATGGAAAAGAAACTGAAGCCGGAAACCCTGTGTGTACAGGCCGGATGGCAACCTAAGAAGGGCGAGCCGCGTGTGCTGCCTATCTATCAGAGCACTACATTCAAGTATGACACCAGCGAGCAGATGGCCCGCCTTTTCGACCTCGAGGACAGCGGTTATTTCTACACCCGTCTGCAGAATCCTACGAACGATGCCGTAGCTGCCAAGATTGCAGCGCTCGAAGGTGGAGTGGGAGCTATGTTGACTTCCAGCGGTCAGGCTGCCAATTTCTATGCTATCTTCAACATTTGCCAGGCCGGCGACCACTTTGTATGTGCTTCGGCTATCTACGGAGGCACCTTCAACCTGTTTGCCGTGACCATGAAGAAGCTCGGCATCGAGGTGACCTTTGTGGATGTGGATGCCAGTGAAGAGGAAATCAATGCAGCCTTCCAACCCAATACCAAGGCACTGTTTGGTGAGACTATTTCCAATCCCAGTTGTGCCGTGCTCGACATCGAGAAGTTTGCCCGCATTGCCCATAGCAACGGTGTGCCCCTCATTGTGGACAACACTTTTGCCACTCCTATCAATTGTCGTCCTTTTGAATGGGGAGCCGACATTGTCACTCACTCTACTACCAAATATATGGATGGCCATGCCACTGCCGTGGGTGGTGTCATTGTCGATAGCGGCAATTTCGATTGGGAGGCTCACGCCGACAAGTTCCCCGGCCTGACTACCCCCGACGAGTCTTATCACGGCCTGACCTACACCAAGGCGTTTGGCAAGATGGCTTACATGACCAAGGCCACTGCCCAGCTCATGCGCGACCTCGGTTCTATCCAGTCGCCGCAGAATGCCTTCTTGCTCAATCTGGGATTGGAGACCCTGCATCTGCGTATGCCCCAGCATTGCCGCAACGCACAGGCCGTGGCCGAGTGGCTGGAGGCTAACGAGAAGGTGGCTTGGGTGAACTATTGCGGTTTGAAGGGAAACAAGTACTACGACCTCGCTCAGAAGTACCTCCCCAATGGCTCGTGCGGTGTCATCGCCTTTGGCCTGAAGGGCACGCGTGAAGATGCCATCCGGTTTATGGATAATCTGAAGTTGGCCTGCATCGTTACCCACGTGGCCGATGCCCGTACCTGTGTGCTCCATCCCGCCAGCCATACCCACCGCCAGTTGAGTGACGAGCAGTTGCGCGAAGCCGGTGTGGCTCCCGACCTCATCCGCCTTTCTGTCGGTATCGAACATGTGGAGGACATCATTGCCGACCTTGAGCAGGCGATGGAGTAAGGTACGTAAAAAGCCTAATGGCATCTCAAAATAGGTGAATCGTATGAATGAACTTGAAGAAATAAGAAGTCGGATTTACGAAATCCGTGGTCAGAAGGTGATGCTGGATAAGGATTTGGCACTGTTATATGGGGTGGAAACCCGCATATTGAGTCAGAGTGTTAAACGAAATATCGAAAGATTCCCCGATGATTTTATGTTTCAGTTAAATCAGGATGAGTGGGGAATCTTGAAATCACAATTTGTGACATCAAGTTGGGGAGGTGACCGAAAACTCCCTTTTGTATTTACCGAACAAGGTGTGGCCATGCTTTCCGGGGTGCTTCGTAGTCAGACTGCTATTCAAGTGAACATTCGTATTATGCGTGCTTTTGTTGCGGTTCGCCAATATCTTTCAACTCCACCGTGTACCCACTGTCATGTTGAGAGCGAGGTGCATAAGTTGAAAGCGTACATCGAAGAAATTCTTGCTGACCAGAATGATTTTAATGAAGACATTAATCATGCTTTGGCTCTGTTGCAAGCCGCTGTATTCACAGACAGTGAGGACGTCTCCGAGAAACGTATATTTACTACGACCGTCAAAGGATTCAGACCCGACGAACAATGAAATTTACTACTTAATAACTTTGTTAACTTTATGAACAGAAAAACTTTGAAAAGTGCCCTTATGGCCTCGGCGGCAGCCGTGACGATGGCGTTGGGTGGTTGTGCCCAGCCCAAGATGGAGAGCTACTTATTTGCCTATTTCACCGGCAATGCTCCCGAAGAAGAGCAGATTTGTTTCGCTCTGAGTGACGATGGTTACAACTACACCTTGCTGAACGATGGTGAGCCTATTATCAATTCGGCCGACATCGCCCGCAAAAAGTGTGTGCGCGACCCCCATATCCTGCGTGGTGAGGACGGAAAAACCTTCTACATGGTCGTTACCGACATGCGCAGTTGGGATGGATGGAGCAGCAACGACGGACTTGTGCTCCTCAAGAGTAACGACCTTATCAACTGGACCAGTTCGGCCATCGACTTCCCCGATACATGGCCCGATATGTTCGACCGCGACAAACTGAACCAGGTGTGGGCGCCTCAGACCATCTACGATCCCGAAACTAAGAAGTACATGGTCTATTATTCTATCGGTTGGAATGGCGATGTTCATCGTGAGGCCCGTGAAAACGACGACCCCTCTGATGACCACAAGACACACTACGTCATCTATTGCTCGTATGCCAACGAGGAATTCACCGAGCTGTCCAAGCCCGAAATCCTCTATGACCACAAGGCCAACACCATCGATGCCGACATTGTGTTCAACGAAGCCGACGGACTCTATCACATGTTCTTCAAGACTGAGGGTGAAGGTAACGGCATCCAGCAGGCAACTGCCAAGACACTGCGTGGCGAATGGACACCCGAACGCAAGTATCTCCAGCAGACCAATGTGGCTGTAGAGGGTTCAGGTGTGTTCAAACTCATCGACTCTGACGAGTGGATTCTGATGTACGACTGCTACGGCTCTGGTTACTATGAGTTCTGCAAGAGCAAGGACCTCCATAACTTCGAGAAGATTGCCCA
This sequence comes from Bacteroidaceae bacterium, assembly GCA_017521285.1. Classification (GTDB taxonomy): domain Bacteria; phylum Bacteroidota; class Bacteroidia; order Bacteroidales; family Bacteroidaceae; genus Phocaeicola_A. The sequence goes on from JAFXDG010000107.1 coordinate 18,418, forward strand.
GACCAAGACACGCGGAATCTTCACACCCCGTCATGGTACCACCATTACCATCACTCGCGAAGAGGCTGACCGCTTGCGTAAGCACTGGCCCAACACCGAGGCCCGCAACCCGGTGATTGAAGGTTTCCGTGCCGACCCCGAGGTGCTCTACTCCAAGCAGACTGGAAAGTACTACATCTATCCTACCACCGACGGCACTCCCGGTTGGGGCGGACATAAGTTCAATGTCTATTCGTCTGACGACCTCACCAACTGGAAGGATGAAGGTACCATCCTCGACCTCAAGACTGACCAGGTCACTTGGGCCGACGGCAACGCTTGGGCACCCTGTATCGAGGAAAAGCTCATCGATGGCAAGTACAAGTACTTCTTCTACTTTAGCGGCAACCCCGTAGCCGGTGGTGGCAAGCAGATTGGTGTGGCTGTGGCCGACCATCCCACTGGACCCTTCACCGACTCTGGCCGTCCTATGATCAGCAAGTCGCCCACCGGATGGGGACAAGAGATTGATGGCGACGTCTTCACCGACCCCGTCAGCGGACAGAGCTATTTCTATTGGGGCAATGGCTATATGGCCGGTGCCAAGCTCAACGACGACATGATTTCTATCGACGAGTCAAGCATCGTTGTCCTCACTCCCGAAGGCGGCAGCCTGCGCGACTATGCTTACCGCGAAGCTCCCTATGTGTTCTATCGCAACGGCCTCTACTATTTCCTTTGGTCGGTAGATGACACTGGTTCGCCCAACTACCACGTGGCTTACGGTACCTCCAAGTCTCCCCTTGGCCCTATCGAAGTGGCTGAGCGTCCCGTCATCCTGCGTCAGGATGGAAAGCGTGAAATCTACGGTCCTGCCCACAACAGTGTGCTCCAGCTTCCCGACACCGACGAGTGGTACATTGTCTATCATCGCATCAACAAGGATCATATCGAACGCCGTCAGGAGCCCGGTGTACATCGTGAAGTCTGCATCGACCGCATGTACTTCAACGAAGACGGTACCATCCAGCCCGTCAAGCCCACCCATCGTGGCGTGAAGCTTGGGGAGTGATATGAGTGAAGAATGAAAAGTGAAGAGTGAAGAATCAGACAGTCTGCATGGGCTGTGTGCTTCTTCACTTTTTTTGTTTTAGTGGACACTAATTTTAGACATAAGAACATAAGAACAGAAGACAAATATTGCTATGCAAGCTCCTTATGTGCTTCTGTTCTTATGTCAAAAAACGAAGATGGTACTGTGTCTTAAAAAGGTAAATCCGCGTCATCCGCGTCTAAAAATTGAACGGTTGCATTTTGACATAATCTCTTGAAGGAGCATAAACTTTGTAAAAACATTGCGATTTTCGGAATAATGCAATATCTTTGCGGGCAGAAAAACTAACGTATTGGGAATTATGGCAAATTACATCCGATTCGATTGGGCCATGAAGCGCTTGCTTCGCCAAAAAGCCAATTTTGGCGTGATAGGGGGATTGTTGACCTCGCTTTTGAATGAGAAAATCACTATCCGACGTATGTTGGAAAGCGAAAGCAATCAGGAAGAGGAATACGACAAGTACAATCGTGTTGACATCCTTGCCGAGGACAGCAAGGGGCAATTGATTCTGATTGAAATACAGAACAACAACGAGTATGCCTATTTCCAGCGTATGCTTTTCGGCGTGTCCAAACTGGTGACGGAGTACATCCGTCGCGGTCAGGGATACGAGAACATCCGCAAGGTTTTCAGTGTCAACATTGTCTATTTTGCCTTGGGGGCGGGAAAGGATACGGTGTATCATGGTACTACCGAGTTCCGTGGCATACACGACAATGACATTCTGCAACTTTCTCCTTTCCAACGCGAGAAGTTCAAGGTAGATACCGTCAGTCAGCTCTATCCCGAATACTATATCCTCCGTGTGAACGATTTCGACAAATGGTCAAAAGTCCCCCTTGAGCAGTGGATATACTTTCTGAATACTGGTGAAATACCCGATGATGCTGATGCTCCAGGGCTGGCCGAGGCTCGCGAACTGTTGAAAGTCGATTCTCTCTCTAAAGAAGAGAAGAGGGCCTACTACCGCCATTTGGACAATGTTGTCATCCTTCGTGACAATATCACCACCGAACGTGCAGAAGGTCGTGCAGAAGGTCGTGCAGAAGGCCGTGCAGAAGGTCGTGCAGAAGGTCGTGCAGAAGGTCGTGCAGAAGGTGAATACTTGAAGACTTTAGAAATCGCCCGTAAAATGAAACTGTCGGGTTTGGATTTGCAGTCTATCATATCATTTACTGGCCTTTCAGCCGAAGAGATTGAAAGTTTATAAAGACATAAGGACATAAGAACAGAAGACCAATATTGCTTATGCAAGCTCCTTATGTGCTTCTGTTCTTATATCAAAAAACGAAGAAAGCACTGTAAAATCATAAAGAACTGCTGTAAATTTGCAAATAACTGCTTTAGTTCTTTGTTTCACGTCGTGAAATAGTCATTTCGTGCTTTGGAATGAGTATTTCACGACGTGAAATGAGTGTTTCGCGATGCGAAATGAAGAAGTGAGCTTATTCATTTCTGTTTTACAGCCTGTTTTTTATTGTTTTGCGAAGGACTTTCTGACAATTTTCAGTAGGCTTCTTCTTTTCCTTTTATTTACGGCTATGGGGGCTGTCATTATATATTCAAGTTTCGCAAGCTCAACTTTCAGGAGTACAGGAGTGTAGGAGTGACGCTTCGCTTAGGAGTATAGACGATAGTGCTGCTTGCATAGTCGAAACTATTATCTACACTCCTACACTCCTCCCTCCTACACTCCTAAAAAAACTCCTCCCTCCTACACTCCTGCTACTTCTCTACTTGCGAAAGTTGAATTATATATAGATGTATTTCTCTTCTTTTCTGTGCGATTGTTCCCCTTTCTGTTTTGTGTCAAACTGGGGCTATAAATTTTTCGTTATCGCGCACGGGTGGGCAGGTGTAATTCTTTACTATTAAAAAAACTTAAATTCTGAGGCTTTTTCCTTAAATGTCTTTTTTTTTTGAGCCGCTTTATCTACCTTCGCTCCGTTAAAGTGTGTTTTGGCTTGTCTAAAACCCTTAAAATTGTGGGAACAATTATATTTATATAACATTATTATTAACTTTAGTTTTTAAAGCTTATGAAACTTAAACAATTACTAATTTTGGGTGCGTTGCTGCTTTCTGGTAGTGCATCGGCAGCTATTGTGGATGGTGTGCGTCAAGCTCCGGCTATGCCCGAACCTATTGATGCTTTCACTGATGGCCAGACATCTATGTACATGTACAACGTGGGAGCTGGAAAGTTCTTCTGCGGTGGAAATGCATGGGGTACACAAACCAGTGTAAGTGAGACTGGTTATCGTGTTTATTTCGAACAGTATATCGCTGAAGGCGCTGAAGCTTGGGATGGTACAACTGTTTATTTCAGAGATTCTTGCTTGGCCAAATCTGGTGCTATGAAGGATGTTTTCTTTGATAACGCAAGTGGCGGTTGCTTTGTTGACCGTGGTTCTCAGGGTAACTATTGGTGGAAACTCGAAAAGAATACTGACAATGCATACTATCGTTTGTCTATGGCGGAGGCTAACCCTAACTATCAGGATTGGCAGGTGTTGGCTGACTCTGTAGGCCGTACTTATTGGGGATGGGATTCTGCAAACGGTACTGTTATTTCTTCATTCCTGAATCCTGCAAACGAAGGTATTCACGTTGATTGGGCTTTCTGTACTATTCCTGCATACGATGCTTATCAGGTGGAACTTGGTGTGTATAAGAAGGCTCAGGAACTTAAGACCGCTATTGATGATGCGGAATCTCGTGGTGCAGATGTGACAGCTCAGAAGAGTGTGTATCTCAATGAAGCTGCTACAACTGAAGAACTTACTGCAGCAATTGACGAGGTTCGCGTAATTATCGATAATTATGTGGATCCTAATAAGCCTGTTGATAAGACTTTCTTGTTGAAGAATCCTGATTTTGCAAGCAATAATTCTAATTGGAGTGGTACTTCTCAAGGTTGGGAGAATGGTGTTGTTGAAGTTTATCAGGGTGCTTTTGATACGTATCAGAAAGTTTCAGGACTTGCTGATGGTGTGTATTCTGTTGGCGTACAAAGTTTCTTGCGTACAGGTTGGGTTGAAGAAGCTTATGCATCTTGGGCTGCAGGCGAAGACATCAAGGCTGTTGTTTATGCCTCTAATGGTGTGGATAGTGTAACAACTAAGGTTCCGAGTCTTTTTGCAGGTTCTAAGGATGTATCTTTGGAGTGTGGTAATGAATTGACAGTTACTACTAATGAAGGCGGAACACTCTACGTGCCTAATATGCGTTCTTCAGCAGATGCTTATTTCAAGGATTCCGAACGTGGACCTAACTATGTGAAGAATGTGCTGATTTCTGTTAATGGTGGAGAGTTGAAGGTTGGTACAGCTTTGAGAGCTGCTTCTGCTGGTTATTGGTTTGTTATGGATAATTGGACTCTGTCTTTCTTGGGTTCTAAGCCTGAAGCTTATCAGATGGTATTGGATAATGCTTTACCCAATGCTTTGGTATTCGGTGAAGATGTTGTTTGTACCGAGGGTATGGTGGAAGCATATTATGAGGCCGTAGAAGGCTTGAAGACTACGAAAGTAACAAACCACGAAGAATTGTCTGCTGCCTTGACTATTTTGTCTGGTAAGGAGGTTGCTGAAAATGTAACTCTTTGGAGTAATTACAAAGATAGTGTAGCTATGGGCCTTGAACTTATTGTTAAAGGTTATGTTGGTGAGCCTGTAGATTTGTTGGGTGATTATGTTGAGTTTGATGCTGAAGATATTTTGTCTGAATTGGCTTTGACTTCAGAAGAATTGAAAGCTGAAATGGCAAAACTTAGTGAATTGATTGAAGGTGCGAAGCGTTGTGTATTGCCTGGTACTGATGTAACAAAGGATTATATCTATAACTATGACTTTGAAAATACCAACGATACCGGTAATGACGGTAAGGGTTGGGAAGGTAATTGGACTGCATACGGTGGCCCTGCTGACAACAAGTGTATGGAGGCTTATGCTATAAAATGGGATACTTATCAGGAAGTTAAAGATGCTCCCGTAGGTCTTTATGAAGTTTCTCTCCAAGGATTCTATCGCGTTAAACGTGGTAACGATGCTTTTGCAATGTATCAGAATGGAGAACAAACTTGTCCGGGTTCTGTGTATATCAACAACAACTATAGTCCCGTTAAGTGTGTATTTGACGAGCCGGTAAGTTGGGCTGCCAATATCTACTCAGGTTCTACCAGTGGTGCAGAAGGTGCTTTCTGTCAGTTCGAGGATCCTGCGCAGCCGGGTGACAGCTTGTGCTTCCCCAATGATATGGCCACTGCAGGTGAGGCATTTACTGCTGGTATGTATCAAGCTGCAGCCAGTGGTGTGGTTGCCAAGGCTGGTGATTCATTTAAGATTGGTGTGAAGGGTGAACAGCAAACCGACACATGGGTAATATGGGATAACTTCAAGTTGGTTTATTGGGGTAAGCAAGCTGATAAGGTATTACCTCATCTTGAAAAAGCCATCGAAGCTGGTAAGGCTAACTTGGAGAAGTCTATTACTAAGGACGTTTACGAATTGGTAAATGCTGCTATTGCTGAAGGTGAAACTGCTATTGCAGCTCAGGATGGTAATGGAATGTTTGATGCTTTGGTTAAGTTGTATGATTCTAACGACTCAGTGAACGCTGTTACTGTTATTTTGGATGCAACTTTGGCTGAGGCTGAGAATTTGTTCCAGGCTGCTGCTTCTGCAGTTACTGCTCCTGAAAGTGTAGTGGCTGAAGCTTATCTCCTTGCAGGTGAGGTTATGGATGCTATCGATGCACGCGAATTGACTACTCAGGCTGCTGAGAATTATAGAAAGAAGATGAACCTGATGTTGATTACTCTGAGATTGCCTGATACTGCAGGTGCTTCCGATGACAATGCAATTGATGTGACTTCTGTTCTTGATAATCCTGACTTCGGTGACATGCTTGGAGTAAATACTGTTGATGGTTGGGACGGTGCTACAGGTAGCTTCGGTAATGATGATACTCAGAAGGCTACAATGGCTTATGAATACTATCAGAAAGTATTTGACATGTCTCAGACTGTTATTGGTGGTCTGCCTAACGGTACTTATCGTGTAGAGGTTCAGGCATTCGGCCGCTTGGGTGGTTCTCAGGATGACTTCGATGCATTCATCCACAATCCTGACACTATGTCAGCCGCTCGTCCTATCATTTACGCTTACTCTACTACAGACTCATTGGCAACTTACAAGGCTGCTCCTGTTAATCTGTATGGTAGTGCAGCTCTTACTGAGGATTTGGCTGGCGAAGGTACAGCTTCTTTGACTGATGCTAACGGTAATACATTCTATACTCCGAACAGCATGGTATCTACAAGTGTATGGTTTAACGCTGGTTACTACAACAATGTTTTGTATGTGGATGTAACTGACGGTACACTCTGCTTGGGTATGAAGAAGGAAGCTTATAACACCAACGACTGGGTAATGATGGATAGCTGGAAACTCTTCTACTTGGGTACTAACAGCGCATACGACATCCAGAATGTTGTTGCCGCCGACGGTCAGGTAGTCAGCGTATCTGTTTACGGTGCCAACGGTGCTCAGTTGAACGGAATGAAGAAGGGCTTGAACATCATCCGTACCGTATATGCTAACGGTGCTGTGAAGGTGAAGAAGGTTATGGTAAAGTAATTTGAGTTATCATAGATTCCTGTAACGAAGAAAGGAACTCCGGAGGTGGAACCTCTGCCTCCGGAGTCCTCTCTTTAAAACTGAAAAGAAAAACACTCACCTTAAACATACTATATGGAAAATTACTGCCGGATAGATGCAGCAGGGGAAAGCAGTCTCCCTCTCTTTCTGCAAACAGCTAATCCACTGATACCGACCGCTGCCAAAGGGGCAGCCCTGAGTAGGACTTGAGATAAAGACAGCTACTATTGCCTGCACAGATGAGGCAATGATAGCCGTCTTTAAGTGGATATAGAGGGTTGGAAATTGAATGTGACGATTGACACCGGCATGGCAGGAGAATGGCTCTTGCGATTAGAAAGATGAAACTTCCGCTAGTATAAGAAGTTGCAGGAGTTGCAGGAGTTACAGGAGTTCAGACGATAGTTTCGACTATACTTGACATAACGTTCAAATCTATTGTCTGTAACTCCTGAGCGAAGCGAAAACTTCTGAACTCCTGAACTCCAGAAAGTTGAGCTTGCGAAACTTAAATAAAGAGAAAATATAAACAAAATTATTAACTATAAAACTAATTGTGACGTGTTATGAAAAGCAAAGCTATGAGACACTTGTTCTGTAGAAGCGCTTTTGCCGCCTGTCTGATGGGTACGGCTGTGATGCTGCCATCGTGTGAGGATGATGTCCTTACCGGTCAGCCTTCATGGCTTGGTAACTCTATCTATGAACGATTGGAGGAAGAGGGCAACTATCAGACCACGCTCAAGTTGATTCACGACTTGGGGCAGTACGATGTGTTGAGTCAGACAGGTTCTAAGACCCTGTTTGTTGCGAATGACGAAGCCTACGAAGAGTGGTTCAAGACCAACGAGTGGGGAGTGAGAAGTTATGACCAGTTGACAACAGCCCAGAAGAAACTGTTGTTCAACAGTGCGATGGTGAACAACGCCTACTTGGTTGAGTTGCTCTCCAACGTAAGCGGTCCCGACCCCGGCGAACGTGCCGGTAAGTGTATGCGCCGTCCGTCAGCTGTCAGCATCTACGACTCGGTATATACCATTGTACCCGAGGATATGCCTGGTGTAATCAGCGAGCGTGTGGCCGGATACGAGGATGCATGGGCCAAACATCGTGGAAAGAGCAATGGTATTGTGCTGATGAAGGACAACCAGCCGGCTCCGATGATTCACTTCCTGCCTGCTTTCATGGCATACAACAAGATTACTGACAACGACCTTTCTATCCTGACCAACGGTAAGGCCAACTCTACTAAGGAGGCTTGGGTGAACGGTATGCAGATTACCGAACGCGACATCACTTGTAAGAACGGTTACATCCACAAGGTGGCCGGTGTGATTGAGCCTACGGTGAACATGGCCGAGTTTATCCGCCAACAGGGTCGTGTGGAAGACGAGGGCATGTCAACCGGTTTGTGGTCACGCATGATCGACCGCTTCTCGGCTCCCTTCTACAACGATGCTGCCACCAAGGAGTACAACCGCTTGTATAACAATACAGACTCAGTGTTTGTTCTCCGTTATTTCTCTGAATGGAGTGCTAACGGTGGTGCCTTGAATGCGACTCCCGACGGTGAGCGCGTAGCCGACCTGTTGCCCTTCGATCCGGGATGGAATACCTATATGTACAGCAATACGTCGGACTATACGATGTATTACGATGCCGGTGTGATGATTGTACCTACCGACTCGGCTATGCACGCCTGGTTCGATGGTGAGGGTAGCGAGTTGAAGGAGCAGTTCGGCTCTTGGGACAGCATCCCCGCCCAGACATTGAAGGAACTGTTGGGTGCCAACATGATTGAGTCGTTCACCGACAAGGTGCCCTCTAAGTTCGACAACATCCTGGATGCCTCTACCCAGTTGCCGTTGGGTATCACTCCGGGCGATGTGAAGATGTCGTATATGGGTTGTAACGGTGTGGTATTCGTGACCAACAAGGTGTTTACTCCCCGTTCTTACTCAAGTGTGGCTTTCCCCGCCATGATTCGTGAAGAGACTTTGAAGGTTATCTATTGGGCATTTGACAACTTGGACTTCTTGCCTTACCTGAACTCAATGGACTCATACTATAGCTTGCTGTTGCCGACCAACAACGCCATGTTGTGGTACGTTGACCCCGTGAGCTACGGTACTACACAGCCCACCATGCTCGAGTTCTACTATGACAAGGACGAGAAGCGTGTGAATGCATCACGTTACAACTGTACCATCGACTCAACCGGTGCCATCACTCCGGGTGTGCGTGTACAGGCCAAGGTGGCTACCACTATTGTGGAAGACCGTCTGAACGACTTGATTGACCAGTTGATTATCGTGGGTGACATCGAAGACGGTCACGAGTATTACAAGACCAAGGGTGGTACTCCCGTGCGTGTGATTCGCGAGAACGGAGAGATTCAGATTCAGGGTCTCTGGCAGACCGGTTATGGCAAGAACCTGACCGTGCGCACCGTATATGACAAGACTGAAAAGGGTAACGGTAAGTCATACGAAATTGATGACCAGATGCCGTTGGCTTCCCAGAAGTCAGTGTATGGTACCCTGTTGGGCAATCCCGCGTATGAAGAGTTCTTGAACCTCTTCTTCGGTGGTGACCCCGAAGATCCGAAGAACAGTATGATGATTCAGACAATGAGCAACAACAAGTATGCTTGTGCCGGTGTGGCCACAGGTAACTACAACGTCCGTCTGTTCGAGAACTATAACTATACTGTCTATGTGCCGACCAATGAGGCTATCCGCGACTTGGTTGAGAAGGATTCATTGCCTACTTGGGAAGACTTTGAATATTACGACAGCCTTTCTATCGACGATGCTTCTTCAGAAGAAGACCGTGCCTTGTACGAAATGTACTGCACAGTCATCAAGGAGCGTATTACAGACTTTGTCCGCTACCACTTGCAGGATAACTCTGTGATTATCGGTGCTACGCCTGTTGAGAATATGGCATACGAAACAATGTTGGTGAACGAAGAGACCGGCCGTTTCTTCGGTCTGGACGTTACCAGCACTGATAATTCTATTGAAGTGGTTGACCAGACGAACCGTGTACACCGTGTGGTGCTGGATGCCGACAAGAAGAACTACAATCAGATTTGTCGCGAATTCTGGTTTACTGCCAGTGCCGGTAAGTTGAGCAACACTTCTACTATCTATATGGAGTCGGATGCCGTGGTGCATCAGATTGATGGTGTCTTGAGACACAAGTGGTATGGAACTACTTGGGAGCAGGAGGCCTACGATCGAGTTAGAGCTAATGCTAATTAAGGAGGAACCAAATAATGATACAGAACATAATAAATAAAGGAGTGCTCCGTCTGGCTGCCTTGGCAGCTCTGATGCTGACCTTTACGGCAGCAATGGCTCAGATCCGGAGCGTGAGCGGAACCGTAAACGATGATATGGGCCCTTTGATGGCCGCAGCCGTATGTGAAATCGATGACAACGGACGTATCATTGAAAGTACTGTGACGGATATGAACGGTAACTTTACCATGAGAATCCGTGATGCGAAGAAGAATAAGATTCAGTTCCAGTATGTAGGCTGTAAGACTATCGTTCTGCCTATCAACAAGGCTGTGTACAATGTGACCATGCAGTCTGATTTGGTGTTGGACGAAGTGGAGGTGAAGGCTCAGAGAAAGATGGGTGGTAACAACCTGCCTATCCCTGAGCGCGAAATCTCTTTTGCAACCCAGACATTGGACATGACCGAATTTGAAGGATTGGGTATCACATCAGTGGATGAAGCGTTGCAGGGACGTATCGCCGGTTTGGACATCATCGCCAACTCTGGTGACTTGGGTTCCGGTTCTACCATGCGTCTGCGTGGTGCTGCCACACTTTCTACCATGACAAACAGCCAGCCGTTGATTGTTGTCGATGGTAATGTGCGCAACGTCGATATCTCTTCATTGGACCTTGCTTCGGCCAACAACGAGCAGTTCGCCCAGTTGCTGAACATCAACCCCGAGGACATCGCCAGCATCACTGTGTTGAAGGATGCGGCAGCTTCGGCTGTGTATGGTAGCCAGGGTGGTAACGGTGTTATCGAGTTCACCACCAAGCGTGGTGTGAAGGGTAAGCCCCGTTTGAGCTACTCACTGAAGTTGACTTCTACCTATCAGCCCAAGGGATATGACCTGTTGAATGGTGACGACTACACCATGTTGCTGAAGGAGGCTTACTTCAACCCCGAGCAGAGTGATGCTGCCGGTAACATCCGTGAGTTGAACTACGACCCGACCTACTCAGAGTACGAACAGTACAACAACAACACTGACTGGCGCGATGCCGTTACGCAGTGGGGTCTCCGTCAGAACCACTATGTGTCTATCGCCGGTGGTGGTGACAAGACTTCGTTCCGTATCGGTGTGGGTTACGACAACGAGACCGGTACCATGATTAAGCAGGAGTTGGACCGTCTCTCTACCCGCGTGGCTTTGGACTACAACGTCAGCGAACGTATCCGTATTTCTACGAACTTCGCCATGACCTATACCAAGAACCAGCGTAACAGCGATGGTCTGTTGGACCTCGCCCTGAAGAAAATGCCTAACATGGGTATCTACGAACAGTATCCCGTCGGCCATCCCTTGCAGGGACAGAGCACCGGTGCTTACTACACCATGTTGCAGAGCGGTTCGGATGTGTTCCGCGATGACCAGCGTAAATACGTCAATCCCGTGGCCAGTGCACACTTGGCCAAGAATCACCAGAAGACATACGACATGACTCCTGAATTGATTCTTAACTATCGTCTGTTGGGACTGGAAGAGGATACTTGGCAGTTGAACTACCGTGGTAGTGTGTATATGAACATCTACAACCAGTACGATGACAAGTTCTATCCCTCTGAATTGAAGACTACCTCTTGGAACGCAGGTGACGGTGTGAACACCTCTTCAACCGGTAGCTCCAAGAGTGTGGGTGTGAACACCAAGCACCAGTTGACTTTGATTCCTACGTTCAACAACAAGGACCACTCGGCCATGTTCATGGGACGTTTCGAGTTGAACACCAGCAAGTCAAGCAGCCAGTCAACCTCTGGTAAGGGTCTTCCTTCCGGTGGTATCGCTACTCCCGATGCCGGTGGTATGATTACCAACATGTCTTCTTCTAATGGTGAAGGCCGTTCATTGTACTACACCTTCTCTGCCCACTATGCTTACAAGGAGCGCTATGTGGCCGACGTCAACCTGCGTGTCGATGGTACCACCGTATTCGGTCCCGACAAGCGTTGGAACTACTTCCCCTCACTCTCTCTTCGTTGGAACGTTATCGACGAGCCTTGGATGGAATGGTCCAAGAAGTGGTTGAGCATGTTGTCACTCCGTCCCAGCTGGGGTCGTGTAGGTATCCAGCCGAGCGGCAGCTTCCTCTATACTTCCAAGTATGGAACCGGCGACCGTTATCTGGACATGGCATCCATGCGTCCGTTGAACATCCGTCTGGCCGATATGCAGTCTGAAATCCAGACCAGCTGGAACTTCGGTATGGATATGTTCTTCTTCGATGACCGTCTGCGCTTGACCGTGGAGGCTTACCACCAGACTCGTGACAACATGTTGATGCCCGGATACCGTATCCCCTCAAATGCCGGTTTCGCCACTTTGGCCTACAAGAACACCGGTAAGATGAAGAACGAAGGTTGGGAGTTCCACATCAGTTCTGATCGTGTCATCAAGGCCGGTAAGTTCCACATGGATGTGAATGCCAACTTCGGTAACAACCGGAGCACCATCCTGGAAATGGACGAGTTCGTGCTTGAAGGCAAGAACAAGAAATTTGACTATGAAAACAGAACCGTTTTGCAGCGTGTGCAGGTGAACAACCCGTTTGCGTCTATCTACGGTTTCCGCTGCAAGGGTGTTTATCAGTATAACTACGAGACATTCCGCGACATGACTCCCGACGAACGTGCCGAGTTCCTGGCAGCAGGCAAGACTGCTCCTATCGTGAAGAATGCCAATGGTGAAGTGGTATATGACTCTGAAGGCAAGCCCGTGCGTATGATGTACAACTACACCAACGACGGTACAGGCAAGAACTACAAGTTCACCGGTGGTGATGCCATCTATGAGGATATCAACCACGACGGTAACATCAACGCCCTCGATATCGTGTTCTTGGGTAACTCGTTGCCTAAGTTGACCGGTGGTTTCGGTTTCACATTCACATACGACCGTTGGAGATTGAACAGCCAGTTCGTTTACCGTGTAGGTTACGACGTGTTGAATATGGCTCGTCTGGATGCTGAGGCCATGACCGGCAACAACAACCAGAGCCAGGCTGTGAACTACCGTTGGCGTAAGGAGGGTGACATCACCTCTATTCCTCGTGCCATGCATGGTAACACCAACTATAACACCCTCGTGAGCGACCGCTTCGTTGAGGATGGTAGTTACTTGCGTATGAGTTATCTCCAGTTGAACTATGATTTGCCCAAGAAATATCTGACAGGCATCGGTTTGAACCGCCTCAGCTTCTATGCAAGTGCCAACAACTTGTTCGTACTGACCAAGTACTCAGGTGTTGACCCCGACGTGTCAGGTGGTGAAGGTCCGGCTGTTGACCACAACCAGACTCCGCGTTCACGCTCTTATACATTGGGTATAACTGTGGACTTCTGATGAGTGAAGAACGAAGAATCATAAAATCATAAATCGTAAATCAAATGAAAAAAACAATATATAGTTTAGTTCTTGCTGCCGGAATGGCCGGAGGATTTTCTTCTTGCAGTGATTTCTTGGAAATCAAGCCGCAGAATGAAGTCCTTTTCGAAGACTTCTGGAACGAAAAGGCCGACGTGGACGCTATCGTTGCCGGATGTTATTCTGGCTTGCAGGAGGATGCTGTGGTATCCCGTATGCTGATATGGGGTGAGTTCCGTAGCGACAATGTGACTGTGGGTACCAACATTTCGTCTGATAGAAATTTGGATAACATCCTGAAGGAGAACTTGCTGTCTTCTAATGGTTATACCACTTGGGATGCATTCTATACTGTCATCAACCGTTGTAATACAGTTATCAAGTATGCTCCCCTGGTAGCCGAGCGCGACATCAGTTTCTCGGAAGGCGAATTGCGTGCTACTGTTGCCGAAGTTTCGGCCATCCGTTCTTTGTGTTACTTCTACCTGATTCGTGCTTTCCGCAATGTGCCTTATACCACTGAGGCCTACATTGACGACAACCAGCGTTTCGACCTGCCTGCCACTCCGTTCTACGATGTGTTGGACAGCCTGATTCTGGATCTTGAAAGAGTAAAGGGTGATGCCGTGTACAAATATCCCGAAGATAAGAAGAACTATCAGACCGGACGTATCACACGCGAATCCATTTATGCCATGTTGTGCGAAATGTACTTGTGGAAGAAGGATTATGCCAACTGTATCCGCTATGCCGATATGGTTATCGAATCCAAGAAGTTGACAGAGGAAGAGGAGCGCAAGAAATTGTCGGGCACTTTGGCCACTCCTGAAGAGTACTTGGGCGGTTACCCCTTGTATCCCGGCCGCTTGGGCAATACAGGTTCATACTATGGTAACGCCTATACTGCGATTTTCGGCGAAGGCAACAGCAAGGAGGGTATCTTTGAGTTGACCTACGACAAGGAGAACGATGCTATGCGTTCAAACTCTGCATTCAACAAATATTATGGCAGTGGCGAAGGTGGCGGATTGGTAAAACCTGCCAGTTTCATTGCCGAGGATATTTCGACCAAGAGCTACAAAGTGTTCAACAACAAGTTGGATGCCCGCTTCTATGAGAATGTGGATGCAGAGGGTCCCACCGTGTTGAAGTGTGTTGCCCGTTCGGCTGACATCAATGCACAGAGCACGGACAATATCCGTAACACTGCATCTTTGTATACTCGTGACAAGAATAGGACAAACTACATCTTCTACCGTTTGTCTGACATCATGTTGCTGAAGGCTGAGGCATTGGTACAGACCATGAGCAATGCGAACGATGATTCTACGGTTACTGCCAATATGGAAATCATACGTGAGGCTTTCGCATTGGTGAACGTCATCAACAAGCGTTCATTGTGCCAGAACCCGTTGAAGGATACATTGCAACTCGGTAACTACACTACCAAGAGCCAGATGGAAGATTTGGTATTGCTGGAGCGTCAGCGTGAGTTGATGTTCGAAGGCAAGCGCTGGTTCGACCTGGTGCGCGATGCTATGCGTAAGGAGAATACCAATACGCTGATTTCACGCGCTTTGCAGAAATATACATCTAATACCTCTGTAATCCAGAACAAGCTCCTGAAATTGGATGCTATCTTCTGGCCGATCCACGAGGACGAATTGAAGGTGAACAAGAACCTGAAACAGAATCCTGTTTACGGTGCAAGTGAAGATGATGATTATGAACTGAACTATTGATCAGGGCATACCTCGAATGATAAACACTGAAAATAACTAATAACAAGAGAAATATGAAAATAGTTAGAAATATATTGCTCGGTATCGTATGCTCGATGGGCTTTGTGGCTTGCGAGGACGACTTGAATACTGAGAATTATTACACTTTTACCGGTGAGATGATGAGTGACTACATCACCACACGTCCGCAATTCAGTAGTTTTTCTACGATTGTGCAGCGTGCCGAGTTGATGGATTTGCTCTCAACATACGGTCATTACACCTGCTTTGCGCCCGACAATAAGGCTGTGGATGCCTATTTGAAGCAGCGCGGAAAGAGTTCGTTGGATGAGTTGACCGATGCAGACTGTGACACCATTGCCCGTACACACTTGGTGGCCAATATGTATTCTACCATTGAAATGTCTGATGGTACGCTGCATACAGCCAACATGAACCGTCGTTACATCCAGATTACTCATGGATTCGATGCTGACAGCAATGCTGTGGTATATCTGAATCGTGCCGCCCATATCTATTATGGTGCAGAAGACGACTCGGTAGAGAATGGTATCGTGCATCCTATCAATATGGTGCTTGAGAACTCCAATGCCAGTGTGGTTGACAACATGAAGAAGAATCCCAAGATTTCTCTCTTCTATCAGGCATTGGTGGCTACCGGTGTGGTTGATACCTTGCAGATGTTGAAGGACGAGAACTACAATCCCAAGCAGTATCCCCGCTATTACTACACCTCTGACTTCTGGAGAGAGGTGGCTATGGTGCCGGATGAGAAGAAGTATGGATTCACGTTGTTCATCACACCTGACTCTATCCTGGCAAGCAAATATGATATCCATTCATTGGAAGATTTGGCAGCCAAGGCCAAGAGTATCTATGATGCCACTTATCCGCAAGATGCCGGCAAGTACGACGATGACTATGAGAATCCGAAGAACCCGTTGAACCGTTTCGTGAGATATTGTATCCTGACCCGCGACGTGAAGGGATGGGACTACATCACAACGAAGGAGTTCCACCAGGGTGTGGTACAGGGTGCCCTCGGTATCAAGACCGACAAGATGAATCCGATTGACTGGTATCAGACTTTGTTGCATGGAACCATGATCAAGTTCGAGCAGCTGACTATGCGTCAGTTTGTGGGTAACGGTACGCTGAACCAGCGTTATGCCAACCGTCGTTACGATGCCAACTATCAGTTCGAGGGTGCTTGCATTTCACCGACTATCGAATCTGAATACATCCAGGATGCTCCGAACGGACGCTACTTCTATGTGGATGACATTGTTGCCTTCTCTACTGACGTGCGCGACAAGGTTCAGAACATGCGTATCCGTATGGACTTCTCTACGGTATTCCCCGAATTGATGACTCATGACATCCGTCTGAATGGTGACCCGACAACCGATGACAACTCTGCTTCACCGGATGAGACATTCAAGAACGGACGTAACTATTACTTCCCCGCTGGCTATCTGGATGGTGTGACTTCAAAGGGTAACTGCTACTTCGTTTACCGTCGTCCCCACTGGAACTTCTGGTGCTATCAGGGTGACGAGTTGAACCTCTTCGGTGACTATGACTTTGAGTTCCGTCTGCCGCCCGTACCCTATTCAGGTGAATGGCAGGTTCGTCTTGGATTCTGTGCACTGGGAACCCGTGGTATTGCCCAGATTTATTTCGATGACATTCCGCAGGGTATTCCTTTGGACATGCGTGTATATCTGGATGACGAGCGTATCATGGGTACTGACTTCAGCGAAATTTCTTACACATCTATGACTGATGAAGAAAAGGCTGAAGACCAGAAAGCATTGAAGAACAAGGGTTATTATCGTGGTGCATACGGTGGTTATCACAGTGACGGTAACGTTATCAACGAGTTTGTGACCAATCCGCGTACTCACCGCCGTGTACTCTGCCAGACCTATATTGACAACACTCAGGATCATTACTTGCGTATCCGTTGTGCTTCAAAGAGCAAGACCGGTAACAACAATGAGTTCATGATTGACTACTTGGAACTTGTTCCGAAGAGTGTCTATGGTGTGGTTGATGAAGGAGAAATTGAAGATGATTTGTAATTGTGGATTGGACCGTCAGGTTCTCATAATTAAGAATTCATAATTAAGAATTGAAAATATGAAATATAACAAGAAATATATTAAGGTATTAGGGTTGGCCGCAGCGGCAACCCTTACCTTCCAGGCTTGTTCTGATGATTGGGATGAGCATTACGACGTGAAGCCACAGGGTACAGGTGTGACATTGTGGCAGACTATTTCGTCTGATCCTTCACTGAGCAATTTTGCCAAGGTCATTCGAGCTGCCCAGTATGACAGGGCTTTGGCCAGCTCACAGGTGTTTACCGTGTTTGCCCCGACTAATGACAAGTTCACCGAAGAGATGGCAAACGAATGGATTGCCATTTATCAGGAGGACAAGCAGGGTGGTGTCAAAGACACGGAAAACAGAACTATCAAAGAGTTTGTAAAGAACCATATCGCGTTGTACAATCATTCGGTTTCAACTGAGTATAATGATACAGTGGTGATGATGAACGGTAAGTATATGCCGTTGACTAATGGTGCTGATGGTGCGACAATGGGTGACGAAAACGGACAGTTGACAGCCCTGAACCAGTTGCATTCCAATGGTGTGTTGTTCACTGTCGCCAATCCTTTGTACTACTTCCCCAATGTGTTCGAGCAGTTGGGTAAGATTGAAGGTTTGGACAGTATTGCCAAGTTCATGTACGATTTCAACGAGTACAAGTTCATTCCCGAACAGAGTGTGCCCGGTGGTATTGTGAACGGACAGACTGTCTATCTGGACTCTGTGACCCGTCTGACAAACAAACTTTTCAACTATGTGGATAACATCAGTGTGGAGGACTCTACCTATTGGATGGTTGTTCCTGACAATGAAAAGTGGACGGAGATGGTTAATGAATACACCAACTACTTCAACTTTGATGACAATGTGGCCAAGCGCGACTCGTTGCAGCACACATGGACACGTCTGTCTATCATCCGTGGTACGGTATTCAGCGCTACTGTCAATCCCGAGAAGAACATCATGGACTCTGTAAGATCTACCAATGCCATGCACTACACTTCTCGTGAAATCTTGTATGGTAACAGCGACATTGCCTATTACCAGTACAATCGTCCCTTTGACGAAGGCGGTATCTTCTCTGACGTAGAGAACTTCCCCTGTAGTAATGGCGAAGTGCGCAAGGCCAATACTTGGAATATCGACAAGACACAGACCTTCTTCCAATTGATTCTGACAGAGGGTGAAAGCCGTAGTTATCTGGCTGGTGTGGATGGTCAGCTCGGTACTCCCGAAGTACCCAAGACCCGTACTTCATACATCAATGTCCGTCCCGACAATCCGTTCTACGAGCAAGTGTCCGGCAAGAGCTTTATTGAAATTGCTCCGAGTACAGCGGCTGTGAATCCTTCGGCCATGTTCTATCTGTCGGATGTTTTGTCTAACTTGCCTTATGACGTATATGTGGTGATGGTGCCTGCTTTGGCTGCTGATACAGCTGCAACAACAGCTCAGCGTCTGCCCATCAAGGCCCGTTTCACATTGGGTTACCACGACCAGAGCGGTAAGTCTGTAACTACCGTATTGACTAGAGACATGGAGTCTCAAGCTGACAAGATTGATACCATGCTGGTAGGCAGCAACGTGATTATACCGACCTGTTCATACGGACTGACTGAGCCTCAGGTGACTTTGAACATCGAGAGCCGTGTAACATCAAGTCAGGCGAACAAGAAATTTACGAGAACCATGCGTGTGGATGCCATTATCTTGAAACCGCACGTTGAAGGCTCGGAAGAAGTAGAAACTGAAAAATAACAAAGGATATGAATAGATATATTTTATTCGGATTAACTTCGCTGATGGCCTTCTCATTGAATGCCTCAGCTCAAGAGGAAGCAACAGGCGAGGGAACTGTAAGTAACGCACCTCGTGTGGCTACTTCGAAAAGTCAGTATCCTACACGTCAGGTCAAGGGCCAGGTTTTGGATGCTGTTACGGGAAATCCTATTGCCGGTGCGCTGGTCAGTGCAGCGGAGATAAATGGATATAGTGCGCTGACAGGCGAAGATGGAACTTATACGTTGAATGTGCCTGAATTTGCTTCAGCCATTTATGTGACAACTCCTGATTACAATCCCGTGAGAATCGGTTTGCAGAAAGGAGATGAACAACGTACAGCCAAACTCTATTCTGCCATCTTCAAGGCTGAATACGAAGGAACAACCAATGTGCGTGGCGACAAGAAAGCGGCTGACTTCAAATACACCAATGCCTATAACATCAAGGATGAAATCCAGGGACAGTTGGGTGCTTATGCCCTGACAATGGCTCACAGTGGAACTCCGGGTGTGGGTAGCACCATGTTTGTGCAGGGTTTGAACTCTCTGAATGTCAATGCCCAACCGTTGGTGGTTGTGGACGGAGTCATCATTGACCAGCAGTACGGACGCCCGTTGCTTCACGACGGTCTCTACAACGACATCTTGGGAAACATCAATCCTGCTGATATCGAGAGTGTGGAAGTGATGCGTAACGGTACGGCTCTCTATGGTTCCAAGGGTGCCAATGGTGTCATCATCGTAAAGACACGCCGCAACACCTCTATGGCAACCCGTATTACTGCCAGTGCATCTGTGGGAGTTACCATGTTGCCCAAGTTCATTGATGTGATGAACGCTGACCAGTATCGCGGTTATGCTTCTGAATTGTTGGGTAGTACAGGTACCAAAATCAAGGAGTTCAAGTTCTTGAACGAAGATCCTGATTACTACTACTACAAGCAGTATCACAACGATACAGACTGGAAAGACGGCCTTTATCGCGAGGCTTTCACTCAGAACTATGGTTTGAACATCGGTGGTGGTGACGACATTGCCAGCTACAACCTGTCATTGGGTTATACTTCGGCACAGAGTACGTTGGAGTACAACGACCTCAGCCGTCTGAACATCCGTTTCAACACCGACATCAATCTGACTGACAAGTTGGGTGTCCGTTTCGACGCATCATTTGCTGACCAGTCACGTTCTTTGCGTAACGATGGTGCTCCTGCCGGTTATGACGAAGGAACTTCTACTGCTCCTTCTTTCCTGGCCTATACAAAGAGCCCCTTCTTGAATCCTTATACATACGGACGTGGTGTGTTCTCTAAAGTTCACTATGACATTCTGGATGAAGACTATCTGGACGAGGCTCTTGCCAATGTATCTAACTACAACTACAAGATTGCCAATCCGATGGCCTTGAACGAGTATGCCGATGGTGAGAACAAGAACCGTTTCGAGACTTCACAATTGAACCTGGCCATTACTCCCAAGTACCAGTTCAACCAACACTTGTACTTGAGCGAGCACTTCAGCTACAACCTGGTGAATACGAACGAACGTTTCTATATCCCCGTGAATGGTGTGCCCAGCTACTATGTGAACAGTGTGAATGCTTTCCGCGAGAATGAAACCCGTTCACTTTACTCCAAGCAGGAGTCAATGACCAGCGATACCCGTCTGGACTGGAACAACCGCTACGGTGCACACAGCTGGCATCTGTTCGGTGGCTTGCGTGTAAACACTGAGAACTATACACTCAATTCACAGTTGGGCTATAATACAGGTAGTGACAAGACTCCGTTCATCAGCTCTGGTTTGATGAATGCCACCACTGAAGGTACCAAGGATACATGGTTGAATATGTCATGGTATGGTCAGGCTGAGTACAACTACAAGAGCCGCTACTACTTGCAGGCCAACTTGGCATTGGATGCTTCTTCTCGTTTCGGTAACGATGCTGACGGTTTGAAGATTGCTGGTGTGCCTTGGGGTGTGTTCTACGGTGTACAGGGTTCTTGGGTCATCTCCAATGAATCATGGTTCGCAGGCATCAAGCCCATCAACTATTTGCGCCTGACTGCCGGTTACGACGTAAGTGGTAACGACGAAGTGGATTACTATGCAGCCCGTAGCTTCTTCCGTGCATCCAAGTACTTGAACTCTATTTCAGGTCTTGCCTTTGACGGAATCGGTAACACTGAGATTCAGTGGGAGACTACCCGCCGCTTCAATGCCGGATTGGAGACTAACCTCTTCAACAACCGCTTGAACTTGAGCTTCAATTATTTCAACAGTACTACTTCTGACCTGTTGACCAACCAGACACTCAACATCCTGACCGGTTTGAAGACCAACTGGGCCAATGGTGGTGAACTGAAGAACGAAGGTTTTGACGCTGCGTTCAACGTGAAGGTACTTGCCCTGAAAGACTGGCAGTGGCAGGTTGGTGCCAGCGTAGGTCACTACAAGAATGAGATTACCGACCTCCCCGTCAACTTGGAAGGCAAGCGTGAAATCATGACCGAACTGTATGGCGCTACTGTTCTGACCAAGATTGGTGAATCTTCTAACGTATTCTATGGTTACGAGACACAGGGTGTATTCTCTACCACAGAAGAAGCTGAGGCTGCCGGTCTCTACTTCTTGGGCGAGAATGGTACAACCAAGCACTTCTTCGGTGCCGGTGACATGCACTTTGTTGACCAGAATGGCGACCACGAAATCAATGAGAAAGACCGTGTGATTATCGGTAATCCGAACCCCGATTTCTATGGTAACATCCATTCTTCACTCACTTGGAAGCATTTGACATTGGACGTTCGTTTCAACTATTCATTGGGCAACGATGTGTACAACTACATGCGTTCACAGCTCGAAGGTGGTAACCGCTTCATGAACCAGACCACTGCCATGGTGAACCGTTGGCAGATGGAGGGCCAGCAGACCAACATGCCGCGTGCAACCTTCCAGGATCCCATGGGTAACAGCCGCTTCAGCGACCGTTGGATTGAGGACGGAAGCTATCTCCGTTTGAAGAGCGTAACCTTGTCATACGACCTGCCGCTGACCTCTGAATATTTGCAGGGTGTACAGGTATGGGTACAGGGTAACAACCTTTGGACTGCTACCAAGTATTTGGGTAGCGACCCCGAGTTCTCTACCACTTCTGCCATTATCGGTCAGGGTATCGACTTGGGCCAGATGCCTCAGAGTGCCTCTATCGTAGCAGGTGTAAAGCTTAATTTGTAAGAAACAGTTAAAGACGTTAAGAATATGAATACTAAATTGAATATAAAGAACCGACTGTGCACGATGCCTTTTGTCGTGTGCCTGTTCATGGTGTCAGCCTTGGGGCTGACATCATGCGAAGACCTCTTCGAACAGGATTCAGAATATGTGATATTCGATGGTGACAATGCGTTGGACAATGCGGCTGATACCATCTATTCGGTGATTGGTGTGCTGAACAAGTTGCAGGCCATTGCCGACCGTACTCACCTGTTGGGCGAGGTGCGTGGTGACTTGGTGGATGTGACCGATGCTACTCATGCCGAATTGCGTAACGTTGCTCTCTTCGACATTGCCGAAGATAACAAGTATAATAATCCCCGTGACTATTATGCCATCATCAACAACTGTAACTACTTTATCGCTAACGTAGATACAACCATCATCAACAACCGTAACGAGAAGATCTTCTTGCGTGAGTATGCTGCCATCAAGGGATTCCGCGCATGGACTTACCTCCAGTTGGCGCTCAACTACGGTAGTGTGCCTTTCGTTACTGACCCGATTCTGACAAAGCTGGATTCAGAGAAAGACTATCCGCGCTATGGCATTCAGGAAATCTGTAACTACTTCATTCAGGATTTGGCTCCGCTGGTAGATGTGGAGATGCCCGGTTATGGAACCATCCGCAGCGTGGATTCACGCCTCCTCTATTTCCCCATCCATCTGTTGTTGGGTGAACTCAACTTGTGGGCCGGCAACTACAAGCAGGCTGCATTGAGCTATTACAACTACATCAGCAAGCGCAACGGTATGAACTCTACCTATCCTATCGGTATTGCCCGTGTCGGATGGTATGATCCTGAATGGGAAAGTATCATATCGTACAGTGGCCTGCTCGCTCAGGAAAGATATTCTGATGACGCTGAGCTGATTACCATGATTCCGGGTGACTCTATCCCCTCTGAAGGTTACTACAGCGAATTGCGCGAGTTGTACAACAGCTCTGAGGAAAACGACTATAAGGCGAGCCTGATTCCTTCGAAGTCATTGCGTGACCTCTCTCATGCACAGCGTTTCTGCTATGTTGACGTGAGCGACGGTGGTGAGAAGGATACCCTTTATGCTCCCGAAAAGATTGACTGGGTTTCTACGGTAATGGATATGAGTGGTGACCTCCGTTTGTTCAATTCATGGGATATCCAAGAGAACTTCGTGAACAAGAACGACGAGAAGGTGGAATACCAGACAATCGAAAAGCACCAGACCCGTAACATCCACATCTATCGTCGTGTGATGGTTTACTTGCGCATGGCCGAAGCTTTGAACCGTGCCGGTTATCCTGCATTTGCTTACCAGATTCTGGCTTCCGGTGTGAACAACAACGTCATCGAGACCGAGGTGATTCCCCACTACAGTGCCGACTCTACCTTCTTGCGTCAGTTCGACTTCCCCAACATCCGTTATCAGTTGAATACACCTGAATTGGATGCTATGGGTACTACAGCTGCCAATGTCAATACCATTGGTATCCACTCTCGTGGTTCGGGTTGGGCTTCTGCCAACAAGTACTATCAGATGCCTGTTGACACGCTGTTGGCCAAGACTGACTCTTTGGCCCATATCGCTTGGCAGCAGGATATGGTGGAAGATATGTTGGTTGACGAGTTTGCCTTGGAGTTGGCATTCGAGGGAACCCGTTTCTATGACTTGATGCGTGTGGCTCTGCGTCGTGGCGAGCCTGCTTATCTGGCCGACCGTATCTATGCCCGTCGTGGTGAGCAGAATGCAGCTTCCATGAAGGGTGAAATCAAGACTGACCTTTACAACAGCGACAACTGGTATCTCCGCTGGAATGGCGAGATCGGGTTGGAACCTGCAGGAAACAAGTAATAGATAGTCCGATTGAAATCACAGGGACGCAAAGAGGTCTTTGGCCTCTTTGTGTTTCTGTGATTTTTATTGTCTGTGCTTTATCAAGGGGACGGGCATTCCCTCTGTAACTGATTTTTTTTGTTCTGATTCATAAATACCCTATATGAGAAAATTACAACGTCTGTTATTTCTTTTACTGACATGGTTACCTCTCTCTCCTGTATTGATGGCGGCCCGTCAGACTGAAACTGTCGAACAGGTCAACGGCACTGTCACCCTCAGTGGCGCTGTTGATTATGTCATTACCGATGCCAACCCGTTTGCCGACGGGGCTGTGCTCGACATTACCAATACGGAGGAGGCCGTGGTTATCCTTCCGAGGGTGAAACCCTCGCAGGTGTCGGCCCACTTGAGCCATATCCTCATCAACGGAGCCAAGGCCGTGAAGAACACCAACTGTATGGTGAAGATTTATGCCAATGGTTCCATTATCTTGCCTCATGGCAAAGAGGTGAAGCCTTTGACTGTGTATGCAGGTAAGGGACAGACTGGTGAATCTGCCAGTTTTGCAGCAGGCTCACGCCAGTCGTTGGCCAGCCATGCCTTGAACAATCGCATACAGAGTTTCACCCTGATGCGTGGCTATATGGTTTGGTTCGCCACCAAGTCAAGCACGACCGACCCTGGTTATAACCGCATTTTCATTGCAGACAAGGAAAATGTGCAGATAGACTTGCCTACCATTCTCAGCAATTCTATTTCCGCCTTGCGCGTCAGCCAATGGAACGATGCCAGCAAGAAAGGATATGCCGGTTGGGACCCCGCCTTCAACGAACCCCTCAACACCACTTGGTGCTACAACTGGGATGCCGGTGTCAATGTGTGGGACGACCGCGAGTATGTCACCATCAAACAGCATAAATGGTGGCCCGGTATTTCCGACGTCGGCAATAATGGAACGTCGGCCAATATCCTCAGTTTCAATGAACCCGACAATACAAATGACCCGGCACAGACGCCTGCCACCGTTGCCGAGGCATTGGCATCTTGGCCCGAGATGATGGCCACCGGCCGTCGTTTGGGAACCCCGGCTATGGCCAGCAATTGGAACTGGCTTTACGAATTTATCGACTCCATTGATGCCCGCGGATGGCGATGCGACTTTGTGGCGGTGCACAGCTATTGGTACAGCGATTGGCCAAGTTGGAAGAGTACGCTGCAGAACGTGAAGAACCGTACCGGCCGCCCCATCTGGATTACCGAAATGAACTATGGTGCCAACTGGACGGGATGGCCCGGTAGCGACCGTTCGGGCAGTGCGGCCAACTATGCTATCCAATTGCAGCACATGAAGCCCATCTTGGATGGGCTGGAAGCCACCCCTTGGATTGAACGCTATGCTTACTACAATTGGGTGGAGGACTGCCGCAAGGTGATTGATGGCGACATGAAGCTGACCCCCATAGGCGAATATTATGCCAATCTGCAATCCGATTTGGCCTATAATTCCCTCTACAATGTGGTGCCGAAGTTGCCCAAAATGAAGGCTCCCGACAGTTTCACCCTTGACTACGACAAGGCGAACCGCACGGCTACCTTGAAATGGAAAGAGTACAACGGAGAATATAACCAGAGTATGACTGTGGAGCGTCGTGTGAACGGAGTGTGGGAGAAGGTGGCTGAGATAGCTTTTGAGGAGACTGCTGCTGAATACACCTACACGGACACCGGTGTGTTGAACGGATACACTTACCGCATCTGTCTGGTGGATGCCAGTGGCAAGACAAGCTATACACGTACACAAGAGACTGTCATCAACGACCTTCAGGTGGGTGATGCACTCTCGGTAGGTGGCCGTAACCGCTATGTGGGTGGCAACTTGATGCCCAATCCTGACTTTGATTTGGGCACTTTGGGATGGACCAATGGACAAGGCCAACCTTTGACGGATGAATGTTTCACGGTGGTTCCTGTCGGTGGCATCGATGGAGGACCCTTCTTGCGTGCCTGGTCATCCGAAACTGGCATGAACACAGCCGGTGCCTTGAAGACATTCTTCCCCATACAGCCAGGGCAGGACTATTATTTCTCCGGTTCGGTCTGTAACGACGAAGTGGCTATGCACCGTTTGAGCCTGACCAAGGACGGAAGCAAGGAAGATTCAGTGGCTGCCTCCTTCAGTCTGGCTCCAGTGTGGGCTTCCCAATCATTTACCTTTAACAGTGGAGACTACACGCAGGCTATGTTCGTTTGTCGTCGCATGAACGGTAAGTCTTTGTTCGACAAGTTCATGTTCTGTGCGCTGTTCGACAGCCGTGAAGAGGCCATTGCCGACGGAGTGGCTTGTCTGCGTCGCAGTGCTGCGGTGGTACAGGAGCATGTGGCTGCCCATCCCGAGTTAGTGGATGAATTGTCTCAAGTGCTTGCTGCCGTTGATGGAACGGATGAAACCTGCTATACCCTGTTGTCTGAAGCTATTGAGAATGCCCTTGCTGCTGCCCGTGAAAAGGCGGCGATGGAAAGTCTGTTAGCTAAGGTGCGTCGGGCTGTAGAGTTGCAAGTGCCCGGTTTTGACTTGTTGCAGACGGCGATGAATTTGGCAGAGCAGGCTCAGACTGCTGCCGAATATATCCAAGCTGCCGCCGCTTTACGTTCGTACTATGAGGAGTTGGTGCCCCAAGTGTATGCCGCTAATTTGATAGGTTCTCCTGACTTTGCCTCTATCGTGCCTTGGAAAACCAGTGTGGGTACCTATACAGGTGGTGACCAACGCCGGAATACCGTGGCTGGTAAGAGTTGTTGGAATGCCTGGTGGTCGGGCTTGTCAGCCAGTGAGGGTAAGGTTCAGACGATGGAAATCCGTCAGGAGGTTACGGGACTCACCCATGGTTTCTATGCTTTGGAGTGCAAGGCCGCCACTCAGTTGGGTTGTTTGGCCGACCAGCATGCCTATCTGACCTACGAAGGCGATACCCTCTCTTCGTCTTTCCTGACGTATGATTATCTGGATGTGGCTACTGCTGCCGACAGTGTGAAGTGGGAAACCCTGAGTACACCTCTGATGTATGTCCCCGATGAAGGAACACTCACTGTAGGCTTTGTGGGTAGCAAGCAGGGGGCAGTTGATGGAGCTTGGCGACCCTATGCTGATGCTGCGGGTGCTCGTGACAATCGCGAAGGATGGTGGTGTGCTACCGATTTCGCCTTGCGCTATATGCCGGGATACCGTTGTCAGGTGCCGGCCAGCGGATGGGGAGCCATTTGTCTGCCTTATCAGATGACTCCGACAGATGGTGTGCATCTCTATCAGATAGCCGGACTTTCGGCCGACTATACCCTGTTGTATCTGGAGGAAGTGACTGAAACAGTTGCCGGTGTGCCCTATATCTATCAGACCACTTTGCCCGAAATCTTCTTCTACGGTCGTGGTGAGTCGGTGAGCAAGGCTGCAACGGTGAACAATCTGCGCGGCAATTTCCAGACTTCGGCTCGTGTGCCGGCCAAGAGCTATGCACTGACCGATGGCGGATGGGTGCGTGTGGCCGCCAGTGACCGCCCCTATATGTTGGACTATTCAGCCATCATTCGTAGTGTCTCGTCACTTCCTGTCCTCCAGTCTTGGGATGGAGCTTCTATGCCTATCAGTGGGGCTGTTGACGAGATGGCACAGGGAATCGGTTCCATCCTTGTCGATGGTCAGATTCCATCTACAGATGGGCTTTATACACCTAACGGTCAGCGTGTGGCTGCCCCTGTCAGCGGACAAATCTATATCCGCGTACAAAGTGGAAAGGCTGAGAAGTTAGTGTATTGATACAGTAAGATTTAGGCGCGGATTACGCGGATAAATGGGTTCAAAGCTATGGCTAATGGCGATGGCGATGGCTAATGGCGATGGCTATGGCGATGGCTATGGCTTTGAACCTTGAACCTTGCCTCCATTTATCCGTGTAATCCGCGTCTAAAAACAGAATACCTATTGTCCCAATTGCTCCATCAGTTGGGAAATGTTGGCTGTAAAGAGACGGACGGAGATGGCCAACAGGATGATACCGAAGAACTTACGTAACATATAGATGCCGCCCTTGCCCAAAAGATGTTCAATGCGGCTGGTCATAGTAAGTACGATATAAACCCACACCATATTGAGTATTAGGGCTATGGTGATATTGATGGCGGCAAATTCGGCCCGTAGGGAGAGTAGAGTGGTGAATGAACCCGGTCCGGCCAACAGGGGGAAGACCAAAGGCACGAGGGTGGCCTCTTTGATGGGACCTTGGTTTTTGAATATCTCTATGTCGAGAATCATTTCCAATGACATCAGGAAGATGATGAAGGCACCCGCCACGGCAAACGAAGCTATATCTACCTGAAAAAGTTTGAGCAGGATTTCTCCAGCAAAGAAGAATATTATCATCAACAGAAACGAAATGCTGGCAGCGGCAAACGCATTAATTTTACGGCCATTTTGTTGAATGTTGATAATGATGGGAATGGAGCCGATGATGTCTATCACGGCAAACAGCACAATGAAGGCGCTGAGAATTTCTTGGAAGTTGATGCTCGCAAACATAGTCTTTTCGGTTTAGGATTCTGCAAATATATTCAATATTTATGCAATGAACAATGAAAAGAAGCTATTTGTTTGCTTGAAAACTAAAAAAAGATGAAAAAGGAGGCTTTTGGGGTGCTTCCTGTGGCGGAAATAGCTATATTTGTGAACCAAAAGAGTGTGAATTATGGATTTTACGATGTACGACACATTGTTGCAGCTCCCTCTCTTCCAGGGATTGGGCAAGAATGACATAACGGAGATTCTCTCCAAGGTGAAGTTTCATTTCAAGAAATATTCAGCCGGGGAGTACTTGTTCCGTCAGGGGGATGTCTGTTCGGAACTGGCTTTCTTGATGAATGGTACGCTGATGGCCGAGACGGTGGCAATGAATCATACATACCGTTTCTGTGAAGCGCTTCCTGTGGCCGGTGTGCTCGAACTGTATTCACTTTTTGGTATCCGTCCCTACTATCAGGCTTCGTACCGCGCCATGACTGAGGTGGGGGTGCTGACCATTGAGAAACAGTATTTGGCTGAATTGCTGGCCAACTATATGCCTTGTGCCTTCAACTTTTCAAATATCATTTGCACACGGTCACAGTATCTCTACCAACGCATCTGGAGCGATATGGCAGGCGACATTTGTACCCGTTTCGTACAGTTCCTGATGCAGCGCAGTTCCCGCCCGACGGGACTGAAGGTGGTACATATCAAGATGGAGGATTTGGCCACTCTGTTGAACGACCGTCGCATCAATGTGTCCCGTATGCTGAACGCTTTACAGGATTTGGGACTGGTCTCTCTCAGGCGGAAGGAGATAGAGGTGCCGGCCTTGGAAAAGTTGGTCGCATATCATGCCAGTCGTTAACTATCGTTAATCTTCCTTGTTTCTTTCTATTCTTTTGTTAAAAAAAACGGCTCTTTCTGTGTCGGTTATAGCTTTTGCAGTACATTTACATCTTTAAATGACTGAACGGGGCAGAGTTTGTCCCGCATGAGAGTGAAAACTGATAAATAGACAGACAGATGAAGAAACTGACACAGGGCCTTTCAGCTCTATTGATTTGTATGACAATGATGACACAATCTTGTACGAAAACCGAAGAACAAGCCCAGAATCCTTTTCTGGTGCAGCAGTATGAAACTCCTTACGGCACAGCGCCCTTCCACCTGATTGAGGCGGCCCACTACGAGCCGGCCATGCAGGAAGGTATGGCGGCCGAAGACCAGGAGATTGCCGATATTGTGAATAACCCCGAGGCACCGACATTTGCCAACACCATTGTACCCTATGCCAACAGTGGTGCCATGCTGAACCGTGTGCTCAGCGTTTTCTATAACCTGATGGAAGCCGAAACAAATGACACGTTGCAGGAGATTGCCCAACGCATGTCACCTATGCTGACCGAGCATGGGAACAACATCAGCCTGAATCCCGAACTGTTCAAACGTGTGAAGGCTGTGTATGACACACAGAAGGATGACCCCGCGCTGACAGCCGAAGACCGTGAACTGTTGGAGAAGGTCTATACCGGCTTCGTCCGTAGCGGTGCCAACCTCTCTGAGGCAGATAAGGAAGCCTACCGTGCGTATAGCAAGGAGTTGAGCGCCCTCCGTTTGAAGTTTGCCCAAAATGCTTTGAAGGAGAACAATGCCTTTGAACTCCATATCACTGATTCGACCCAATTGGCAGGTCTGCCTCCTACTTCGGTGGATGCGGCTGCCGAAACAGCTAAGGAACGTGGCAAAGAGGGATGGGTCTTCACATTGGCCGCTCCCAGCTACTCACCCTTTATGACCTATTGCCAGAATCGCGACCTGCGTCGCCAGATGTATATGGCCTACAACACCCAGTGTAGCAAGGGCGACTCGTTGGATAACAAGGAGACGGTGAAGCGTATCGTCAGCCTGCGCCGCCAAATGGCAGGTCTGTTGGGCTACAACACTCATGCCGACTATGTGTTGGAGCAACGTATGGCCGAGAACAGCGAGAATGTTTACCACTTGCTCAACCAATTGGTAGATGCCTATATGCCAGTGGCCCGTAAGGAAGCTGCTGAGGTGGAGGCTTTTGCCCGCAAGTCTGAGGGTAATGCCTTCCAATTGCAAGCTTGGGATTGGAGCTATTACAGCGATAAGCTGCGCAAAGCCAAGTACGACATGGACGCCGAATTGCTTCGTCCCTATTTCCAATTGAGCAAGGTGCAGGAGGGCGTTTTCGGATTGGCCACCCGCCTCTATGGTATCACTTTCAAGGAGAACAAGGAGATTCCCGTATATCACCCCGACGTGAAGGCTTACGAGGTGTTGGATGAGGACGGTTCATTCTTGGCTGTGCTCTATACCGACTATCACCCCCGTGCCAGCAAGCAGAGCGGTGCATGGATGACCGCCTACAAGGACCAATGGATTGAAGAAAACGGAACGAACAGCCGTCCCCATGTTTCCATCACTATGAACTTTACCAAGCCCACCGCCGAGCGTCCTGCCCTTTTGACTATGGGCGAGGTGGAAACTTTCTTGCACGAGTTCGGTCACGCCATCCACGGTTTGATGGCCAATACCAAGTATCGCGCCATGAGCGGTACGAGCGTTTATCGCGACTTCGTGGAACTTCCCTCACAGATTATGGAGAATTGGGCGGGCGAGAAAGAGTTCCTCCATACTTTTGCCCGCCACTATCAGACAGGTGAACTTATTCCAGATGAACTGGTTGAGCGCATGAAGGCTGCCCGTAATTTCAACGTGGCCAATGGTTGCATCGGACAGGTGAAGTACGGTATGCTTGATATGGCATGGTACACCTTGACCGAGGACTTCGACGGTGATGTGGAGAAGTTCGAGAAGGCCGTATGGGCCAAGTTGCAGGTGCTTCCCGCCGTACAGGGAACTTGCATGAGTGTGATGTTCTCCCACATCATGGATGGTGGCTACTCGGCAGGTTACTACGGTTACAAGTGGGCCGAGGTGCTCGATGCCGATGCCTTCTCTGTGTTCAAGGAGCGTGGCCTCTTCAGTCGTGAGGTGGGCGAAGAGTTCCGTCGCAAACTGTTGGAGAAGGGTGGAACCGTACACCCCATGACTCTCTACAAGGACTTCCGTGGGCAAGAACCTACCATCGAGGCATTGCTCCGTCGTAACGGTATCGTACCCGAGAAGAAGATTAAAGAACGTATTGACTGATAATCCCCTATGACATCATCCCTTATCCGAAAGATTTTCCTTCCCTTGTTTGTTGTGTGCATCGGCCTTGTGGCCGCTGCATGCAACGACGAGGACGACATCGACATCTTTGTGGGACGCACGTGGAAAGTGTCCAATCTCTTTGGAGCTACCAACCGTCCCGTGTTGAGTGAAGAACAGGCCAAGACCATTGCTAAGGACGGTGCCTTCTACATCAAATTTGACAGCCGTACCGAGTTCAAGGGATGCACTCTTGACAAGAATTTCAGTGGTACATGGAGTGTCGATTTGAAGAAGCGTACCATCTCGTTGCGTTTTCGTGACACGGGCAATCCTTCGGACCAATTGAGTAAAATGGTGATAAAGGCCATACAGAATGCTGTGGCCTACGATGGTGACTATAATTATTTGAAACTGAGGGATGCCGAGGCTGCTTACATCCTCTTCCGCCCTTACTGATAACGAACAGACTCCAATGAGTAACATCGATAAAAAACAAGAAGACCTCGACCGGCGTTATATCCGTATGGCAAGCATTTGGGCCGAGAACTCCTATTGTCAGCGCCGCAAGGTCGGCTGTCTCGTAGTGAAGGGAAATATGATAATTTCCGATGGTTACAACGGTACCCCTTCGGGTTTCGAGAATGTCTGCGAGGACGAGAACAATGTGACCAAACCATACGTGCTTCATGCCGAGGCCAATGCCATCACCAAGATAGCCCGCTCGGGCAACAGTAGCGAAGGGGCCACCATGTATGTCACCGCTTCGCCTTGCATCGAGTGTGCCAAGCTTATCATCCAGTCAGGTGTCCGTCGGGTGGTCTATTCCGAGAAGTACCGTTTGGAGGATGGCATCCGCCTCTTGGAGCGTGCCGGCATCGAGGTGTGCTATTTGGAAATGAAAGAAGAATAAAGAATGATATGAAATCCCGTAATATAGCTCTTTTGATTATAGCCAGTGTTGTGACTGGTATTGCCGTAGGTACCTTCTTTACCCGTCGGTTACTGTCTCCTTATCTGAACGTCATTAATGTCTCCACCAACAAGGTGGGCGATTTGTTGCACATTGTTGATGAAATGTATGTCGATTCAGTCAATGTTGATGACATGGTGGAGCAGGTGATGCCTCAGGTACTGAAGGAACTCGACCCCCATTCGATGTACATTCCTGCCAAAGATTTGGAAGATACGAATGCCGAGTTGAAGGGAAGTTTCAGTGGTATCGGCGTACAGTTTACCATCCAGTCGGACACGGTGCATATCAACAGTGTCATCAAGGGAGGCCCTTCGGAAAAGGTGGGTCTGATGGCTGGAGACCGCATTATCTCCGTTGATGATTCGGCTTATGTGGGCAAGGTGGTGACCAACGAAGAGACGATGCGCCGGTTGAAGGGGCCTAAGGGTACCCAAGTGAAGCTCGGTATTCATCGTCAGGGCGAGAAACAGCCCCTCAGCTTCACCATTGTCCGTGGTGATATCCCCGTCAAGAGTGTGGATGCGGCCTACATGATTACTCCCCAGTTGGGCTATGTGCGCGTTAATAAGTTTGGAGAGACTACTTATGCCGAATTGCTTTTTGCCCTGGCCTCTTTCGGACAGTACGATTGTCAGGGTATCATTATTGACCTCCGTGGAAACACTGGCGGATATATGGCCGCTGCTGTCCAGATGGTCAACGAGTTCCTCCCCAAGAACCGCCTGATTGTATATACCGAGGGACGCAACAGCCCACGCGAAGAGTACCGTTCCAACGGACGGGGCAATGTGCAGGGGCTGCCCATCGTAGTGTTGATGGACGAGATTTCGGCCAGTGCCAGTGAAATTTTCGCCGGAGCCATACAGGACAACGACCGGGGTACCATCATTGGCCGCCGTTCTTTTGGAAAGGGACTTGTGCAGCAGCCCTTTGAGTTTCGTGACGGATCGGCCATGCGACTCACTGTGGCCCGTTACTATACCCCTGCCGGCCGCTGCATCCAGAAACCCTACATCAAGGGTAAGGGACAGGACTATGACATGGACCTCATCACCCGCTACGAGCATGGTGAGTTTTTCTCGCAAGACAGCATCCATCAGGATGAAAGTTCCATCTTCCACACCTCTATTGGCCGACCGGTCTATGGTGGAGGTGGCATCATGCCCGACATCTTTGTTCCTCAGGATACCAGCGACTACACCTCTTACTACAAGATGGCGGCTATGCGTGGCCTGATGGTGAAGTTCGCCTTTGACTACACCGACCACAACCGTCCCCGCTTGAAGGAGTATGAAACTGTGGAAACTTTGGAGAAATACCTCAAGAACCAGGGCTTGCTCGAACAGTTTGCCCGCTATGCCGACCAGCGTGGCCTGAAGCGCCGCAACAACATGCTCTACCGCTCGCGTGCCCTCTTCGAAGAGGCCCTCTACGGAAACATCATCTACAACATGCTGGGCATGGAGGAATATTTGAAGTACCTCAATGCCACCGATCCTGCTGTCCTTCGTGCCATTGAGGTGCTGGAGCGTGGCGAGAGTGTGCCGAAGGTTGTGGAGAGTGGAGAATCCGATACTGAGTAGCTTTGTTATATTATGAAGGTGTGTCATAATACACTTTTTAGACGCAGATGACGCGGATGACGCGGATTGATTTGTTCAAAGTTCAATACTGTCTCAGTGTGCTGAAAATTATAATCCGCGTTATCTGCGTTATCCGCGTCTAAAAAATGAAATGATGGCATTTTGATACACTTGCATGATTCTGATTCTATAATTAATGTGCGAAACCATGAACACCAAACGCATCCTCCGCCAGTCCATCCGTACCATAAAGGCTTCCTACTCCCGTGCGGAGTTGGAAGCCCTTTCTGTATCTGTGCTCCAGCGGTTGGAGCAGCATCCTCGGTTTGCTGAGGCTCGCACCGTGTTGCTCTATCATTCCTTGCCCGACGAGGTGGACACTCATGCTTTCATCGGCCGTTGGTGTAGTCAGAAGGAAATCATTCTCCCCACCGTGGTGGGCGACGACCTTGAACTGTACCGCTATACCGGCCCCCACTGTCTCACCCTTGGCAGCTATGGCATTCTGGAGCCTTCGGGCGAACTGTTCACTGACTTTGAACGCATCACCTTGGCCGTCATTCCCGGCATGGCCTTCGATCAGCTGGGCAACCGCTTGGGACGTGGCAAAGGCTACTACGACCGCCTGCTGCCCCGTCTCCCTCGTGCCTACAAACTCGGCCTCTGTTTCCCCTTCCAACTCCTCACTGAAGAGATTCCCCACGAGCCGCACGACTGCCGGATGGATGAGGTGATGGGGACTTTCCATTAAATTTATTGCAGGAAACAGCGTTTATTGAGAATAT
The DNA here is from genome assembly GCA_017521285.1 of Bacteroidaceae bacterium. Classification (GTDB taxonomy): domain Bacteria; phylum Bacteroidota; class Bacteroidia; order Bacteroidales; family Bacteroidaceae; genus Phocaeicola_A. The sequence continues at coordinate 53,637 of JAFXDG010000107.1, forward strand.
AATTATTATATTTGCAATAAAATTTAAAGCTGTTGGTTTTTATGCAAGAAAATGTGCTTCTAAATCCCTTTGTTGTAGGCAAATATGTTTCGGAGAGATACTTCTGCGACCGTAAGGATGAAACGGATTTTTTGGTGAAACAAATTGAGAACGGTCGCAATGTCGCACTGATTTCACCGCGTCGTTTGGGTAAAGCCGGGCTTATCCGCCATTGTTTTAACCAAGAGCGCATTCACGCAGATTTTTACACGTTTTTTATAGACATTTATGCCACCACTTCAATGACGGAGTTCGTCTATTTGTTGGGGAAAGCAATTTATGAAGAGCTGAAACCGCGTAAGACGGTGTGGGCTGAGCGCTTTTTCCAGGCTATTGCGTCATTGCGTGTGGGATTCAAGTTGGATGCCATTACAGGAGAACCTGCTTTTGACATTGGTTTGGGGGATATACAGATGCCTTTGAACACGCTGGATGAAATCTTTGCCTATTTGGAGGCTGCTGACAAGCCATGCGTTGTGGCG
>JAFXDG010000007.1 GCA_017521285.1 Bacteroidaceae bacterium
TCACTCTTCACTCTTCACTCAAAAACTCCTCCGCCTTCACAATGTCTCCGGCATGGTCCACATCCACTATCTTGCTGAAGGGCCACGCTTCGAGGCAAAGGCCATCAGCAACTAATTGGCGTTGGAAGTTGCGCATACGCGACTGGCCCATCTCCATGCACCGGCGCAAGGTGTCGAGTGCCTTGGGTGTGAGGCAATAGATGCCTCCCGAGATATAACGGCAATCGGGCGTCGGCTGGTCGTGGAAGCCAGTGATGCGGAGGTCGTCGGTAGTGGTGGTGGAGATGTAGAGGGGCTTCTCGTCGTCCACATAGTCGGTAACAGCCATCAGCCCATCGGCCTCCGACGTGCGGAAGGCCTCGATGTAGCGGGCAAACTCCTCCTCGTGGAAAATGGTATCGACGGTGGTGAGGCAGAAGCGGTCACCCTCCAACAGGTGGCTTATCTCGTAGAAGCTGTGCATCGAGCTGGGCGTGGTCTTCACCACCAGTTCGATGGGCAGTTCCTCCTTCAAGCGGGTGAGGAAGGCGCGTGTCTCGAGCACAAGGTCGTTGATGATGACCACCACCCGACCAGCTCCCTGGCGCATGAAGATGCGGACGAGGCGCTCAATCATGGCCTCGCCGTTCAACTCCACCAAGGGTTTGGGCTTGGCCACCCCCTCTTGTGCCAGGCGCGAACCTTCGCCTGCGGAAATGATTGCAAAGTTCATGAGGTTACTCTTCGTCCAACTTCAGCTTGTGGCTATCGTCGCGCTTCTCGTGGTAGTGCTTCTTCAAGGGGTTGCGCCGTGCTTCGTCGTAGGCGATGCGGTTGCGATAGATGTCCAGCGCCGAATAGATGGCATGGCGCATCGACGAAGCTGAGGCAATGCCCTGACCGGCGATGTCGTAGGCCGTGCCATGAGCCGGTGATGTGCGCACAATGGGGAGACCGGCGGTGTAGTTCACCCCATCCTCCATAGCCAATGCCTTGAAGGGAGCCAGTCCCTGATCGTGATACATGGCAAGGACACCATCGAACTTGGTATATAGCTCCGAGCCGAAGAATCCGTCGGCGGGATAAGGGCCGTAGCAGAACATGCCCTTCTCCTTCATCTCGGCCAAAGCGGGGATGATGACCTCCTGCTCCTCGGTGCCAAGGAGACCTTGGTCGCCCGCATGGGGATTGAGTGCCAGGACGGCGATGCGGGGTTTCTCGATGCGGAAGTCGCGGCTGAGCGAGCGCTCGAAGATGGTGAGTTTCTCTTGAATCAGCTCCTTCGTGATGGCCGACGAGATGGACTTGACGGGCAGGTGGCCGGTGACGAGTGCCACACGAAGCTCATCCTTCATCAGTATCATCAGTGCCTTCTCCCCTTCGCCTGCGCGCTCTTGGATATACTCCGTATGGCCGGGGAAGTGGAAGTTCTCGGCTTGGATGGTGTGCTTGTTGATGGGAGCCGTCACGAGGACATCAATCAGTCCCTCGCGATAGTCAGCCAAAGCCCGTTCAAGGGAGGCCAAGGCGGCCTTGCCGGCATCTTCCGTAGGGTTGCCCAGCTCCACCTTCAGCTCGTCATCGACGCAGGCCAAGATGTTCAGCTTGCCACGATTGGCCTCAGTGGCCGAGTTGATGATGGTGAATCCCGTCTGGCTGTCAATGGCCTTGCGGTGGTAGGCCGCCACTTTGGGCGAGCCATAGACAATGGGAGTGCAGAGGTCGAGCATGACCGCGTTGTCAAAGGCCTTCAGGATGACCTCGTAGCCCACTCCGTTTATGTCGCCGTGGGTAATACCCACTCTCAGTTTTTCGCTCATAGTCTTATCTGTTATTAGTCTCTCCGCCTCTCCTCCTCCGAGGGGGAAGCAGGCGGAAGGGATATGGTTATGTTACTTCTTATCGGTGGAGCCCTCTTCCTCTTCCACACCCTCCACGTCAGTGCCTACGACGGTGGCCGAAGCCTCTTCGCCAGGGAGGACGAGGGTGTAGAGGGCTGCTTCCATGCGGCGCATGATGTCACGCTTCTTGCGGCCGGGTGAATAGACGAAAGCCTCGGATACGATGACCCGCTGGTTCTTCTCGTCCACACGGACGTGAGACACGAAGGGGCCTCCCATGACGGCACCTTCCATCTGCCACAGGCCCTTCACCTCCTGGGCATACTTGCCACGCACGGCAATGTCCTGTGCGATGAGGTAGTCGGTGTAGGTGGACATGTACGACCCGTCGAGCGGGCCGGGCAGGTTGGCCTTCATGAAGGAGTCGCGCTTGTGCACGAAGTAGTCGAGGGTGAATGTATTCTTGTCGGTGAAGGGGTAAGTGTAGATGACGAAGTTGAGGTCATCGCGCTCGCGGTTGGTGGTAGCCCACAGGAAGTCCTTGCCACGCTTGTAGTTCTCCAGCTCGGCGGGCACGTGTACCGTACACTGGAAGCTGTCCTTGACGAGCTGCTCCACCAAGTAGCTGTGGTCCTTCTCCAACAGCTTCACCTGACGGTTCATCTCGGCGCGGGTGAAGAAGTCAACAATGGTCTGCTTGTTCTTGCTCACATAGTCGGCAAAAGCCTGCTCATTGGGGGCCTGTATGGTCATCACCATCTGGGGCGAAGCCTTCATGTCGCGGGTGAACTTGAACTTCACCTGCGAGTAGATGCGGTCAATCTTGGGCACAATGATGTTGCGGAAAAGGGCGAAGGTGCTGTTCATCTGCTTGTCGTTGATCTGCATGATGCGGAACGAGCGCTCGCTCTGGGGCAAGCCGGGCACATCGGTGTCGAGTGCATCGAACAGGGCACGTCCGGCCGGACGTTCCCACAAGGAGTCGTCCATCACGACCAGCATCTCATAAGGCCGGCCACTCGAAGCCGGAGTCAGGAGGGTGGCACCTCCCTCTTTACAACCCACCATGGCAATCAGTGCCGTCAGCAGGCAGGCATAGGTCAAAAGTCTTTTCTTCATCTTGGTATCTCTTACAGTTAGTATAGGCAACTATGGTCGGGCACAGGCTTCACCGGATTCCTCCCCTCTCCTCTTTCCTCATGGTGGAGAGCATGCCACAGGCGGCCCAGATGTCTTCACCGCGGCTGGCACGGATGGTGGTAAACACTCCGTGGCGGGTCAGGTAGTCGCGGAAGGCGGTCATGGCCTCCATGTCCACCCCCTCCAAAGGCACGCCGGGTATGGCATGGAAGCGGATGAGGTTGATGCGGCACTCCACTCCCTTCATCAGGCGCACCAGCTCCTGTGCATGGGCTTCCGTGTCGTTCACTCCGCGGAAGACGATGTACTCGAACGACAGGCGCCGTTGGTGGGTGAAGTCGTAGCGGCGGAGCAGGTCCATCATCTCCGTGATGGAGCAGGCCTTTTCGGCAGGCATCAGTTGCAGGCGCTCCTTCGGGAAAGGGTTGTGCAGACTGATGGCGAGGTGGCAATCGCTCTCGTCGAGAAAGCGGCGGAGGCCCTTCATCACTCCTACGGTGCTGACGGTGATGCGCTTGGGACTCCATGCCAGACCATAGTCGGCGGTCATCAGTGTGAGGGCACGCAGGACGTGGCCGATGTTGTCGAACGGCTCGCCCATACCCATCAGCACCACGTTCGTAAGGCTCTCGCTCTCGGGGATGGAGAGCACCTGGTTCAATATCTGAGCCGCGGTCAAGTGGGCCGTAAAGCCCTGTTTGCCGGTCATGCAGAAGAGGCAGTTCATCTTGCATCCCACCTGGGACGAGACACAGAGCGTAGCCCGCGAACCGTCTTCGGCAGGTATATAGACGGACTCTACAGCGCCGGCCGTGCCCACCTGGAAGAGGTACTTCACCGTGCCATCCACCGAACGCACTGCCTCGATGGGAGCCTCGCGACCCACCTCGTACTCCTGCTCCAGCGCTTCGCGGTGGCGGAGCGAGAGGTTGGTCATCTGTCCGATGGTGGTCACTCGCTTGACATAGAGCCACTGGGCCATCTGCTTGGCAGCAAAGGCAGGCATACCCACGCGGGCCGCCACCTGCTTCAACTCGTCCAATGTCAACCCGAGAAGGGGTGTTTTTGTTCCGTCCATACCTTATTATATTATAACAAAGGTGCAAAGATAGTGGAAATGGCGCGAAGGACAAAGAGATTTCCCCTCTTTTTCCACCATGCAGGGCAGAAAAAGAAAAGGCGCCACCGGAGTGACGCCTCTTCCATCCAAGAATTTCCGCGGGGTTAGAGCGGATTGCTGCCAGTGCCACCACTGCCACCATCGGTCGAGCCCGAGTCAGACGAACCCGAGTCGCCGCCTTCGCCGATAGCCTTCAAGTAATCGGGAACCGAGGCATAGCGAATGCCGTCCTTCAGCACACCGCCACTCTCAAAGGCAGTATTCCCTATCACGCTATCCCTCAACGCCTTGTCGGGGGTGAACAGGATGCGCACATCGGAAATCATGGTACCCGCATTGAAGGTGGAGATGTCACTCACACCCTTACTTTTGAAGGAGATGCGGAACGACCCAAGCCCGGGCACCTTCACCGTATGTCCCTGCAACAACTGTTGGGGGATATAGTTGGCCAGATGCTCCATTGCAGCTTCCATCTCGATGGGTGCTGTGCTGGTGTTCGCCGTTGCCGCACGGGTCAAGGCTTTGCCACTCATGGCTGATTCGCTACTGGGTACTGCGTACCACTTCTTCTCGCCATCCAACACTCGTGGATTGGCCTTCTGTACAAGGTTAAACTTGATACTCATAACATTTAATAATAATAATAAAGTTAAACAAAAGTTTTTATAAATAACACTCTTCACACACCTTCTTCAAGGGGGTCTTCGAGACATCAAGATGTCACCTCGGACGACATCAAGTTCTCCCGACCGATGACATCAAGTTCTCACACTCGACGACATCAAGTTCTCGCAACCCATGACATCTTGATGTCACTTCGGCGGACTCCTCAAAGTCTCTTCCGACACCTTCAAATAGTTGTGATTGGAAATGATACTTCGTTGATTCTCAACTCATCCCGGACTCACATGCCCGAGGAAATGGGGTTTGATACTTCGTTATCCCGTGGGACTCTTTGGGTCTCTCCCTATTCTTGTGTGCAAAGATACAAAGAAGTTTTTGCATTTGCAAACAGTTTAATACTTTTCTTTACATACCATAAGTAATTTATTTGGCTGTGGAGAGTAAATTTCATGTTCATCGGCTTCTCGGAAGAAAAAACTAAAGGAAAGTCTTTGTTCTTCTCTCGGTTTGCACTATCTTTGGCTTTTGGAATGAAAACCCCAAGATAGGCGGCACCTCGGAAGAAAAAAAGAACGGATTCTTTTTGTTCTTCTCTCGGTTTGCACTATCTTTGTGCCCACATATTAATATAATAAGGTATAACAGATGAATCCACGCATAAATTGCTTCCTGCCCTCCAGCAGTTGGGCCGAAGCCCTGCCAACCATCAACGAGTTGAGAAAATCGCCCATAGTGGGCACCATATACATGCTCAATGGCAAAGATGCAGATGAATCACTGCCCGTCCCCGAAGGATGCAAACAGGTACTCTGCAAAAGCCCCTTCAGTCACTTCGACAACCTGTCCATAATGGAAGACTACGTCCAGGGCGAATACTGCCTGCTCATCACCTCGCCCCAACCTGTGAAATTGGGATACAGGGCCATCGAACGTATGCTGCGGGTGGCCGAAGACACACGGGCAGGCATCGTCTATGCCGACCACTACGTGGAGGACGAGGGAGTGCGCACGCTGCATCCCCTGATTGACTTCCAACCGGGAAGCCTGCGGAGCGACTTCGACATGGGTCCCCTGCTGATGGTGCACCAGTCGATAATCACTGCGGCATCCCTGTTGCCCCAACACCTGAACTACAAGGAGGAGATGCGCTATGCCGGCTTCTATGCCCTGACACTGGCCTACCACATAGCACAAAAACCCCTGCCCATACACATCAGCGAGCCGCTCTACACCATCGACCGCACCGACCGACGCACATCGGGGGAGAAGCAGTTCGACTACGTGAATCCGGCACAGGCCGATGTGCAGCGCGAGATGGAGAGGGTCTTCACACAGCACCTCCACGAAGTGGGCACACACATCCCCCACACAGCCCTGTTCACCCCCGACCTCAGCGAAGGCACCTTCCCCGTTGAGGCATCGGTCATCATACCCGTGAAGAACCGCGTGCGCACCATTGCCGACGCCGTCCGCTCGGCCTTGAGCCAAGAGGCAGACTTCCCCTTCAACGTCATCGTGGTGGACAACCACTCGACCGATGGCACCACCGAAGTGCTGGCCCAACTGGCAGGCGAAGACCAGCGCCTCGTCCACCTCGTGCCCGACCGCGACGACCTGGGCATAGGCGGCTGCTGGAACCTGGCCATCCACCACGAGCTGTGCGGACGCTTTGCCGTACAGCTGGACAGCGACGACCTCTACAGCGGCCCCGACACCTTGCAGAAGATGGTCAACGCCTTCTACGAACAGGGGGCAGCCATGGTCATAGGCTCGTACCGCATGACCGACTTCGACCTGAACACCCTGCCGCCGGGAGTCATCGACCACAAGGAATGGACCGTAGAGAACGGACACAACAACCTGCTGCGCGTGAACGGAGCAGGCGCCCCACGAGCCTTCTTCACACCGGTGCTGCGCCGCGATGTGGAGATACCCAACATCAGCTACGGCGAGGACTATGCCATGGCACTGGCCATCAGCCGCACCTACCGCATAGGCCGCGTGTGGGATGTGGTCTATCTCTGCCGCCGGTGGGAAGGCAACTCTGACGCCAACCTCGACACGGCACGGGTGAACGCCAACAACCTGCTGAAGGACAAACTGCGCACCATCGAACTGGCAGCCCGCACCCCTGAGAGGGAATTCGAACTGTTCAATCCGCTGGACCCCACCAGAGGGCGGGAGAAGGTGACATCGCGCAGCCAATTCATCATCCGCGAAAACCCGCGACGCATACACTCGGCCACTGCCGACATCACACGGGTGAACGAACGGGCCTGCTTCCTCTGTCCCGAGAACCGTCCGCAAGACCAACTGCCCGTGGGACGGATGTGCAACTATACCCTGCTGCCCAACCCTTACCCCGTGCTGGACGACCACATAACCATCGTGGCCAACAGCCACACACCGCAGCGCTTCCTGCCACAGCTGGACACCCTCATCAACTTCATCACGAAAGCCGAAGACGGCTTCATCGCTTTCTACAACGGCCCCCTGTGCGGAGCCTCGGCCCCCGACCACGCCCACCTGCAGGCCGGACGCATCGATGCACTGCCACTGGCCGACTACCACGGACACGAAAAGGAAGTGGCCTCCAGCCCCAAGGAATACGCCCCGATGTACGAACAGGTGACACTGCTCACCGACTATGCCTGCCCGGTGTTCAAGGTGGTGTCGCTCCTCCCTATCCCCACCAGCCAGCCCTTGCTCCGCATGCTCATCGACTGCCTGCCCATGGTGGAAGGTGAACCCGAACCACGCATGAACGTGCTCTGTCAGAAATGCTACGAAGGATACGAACTGTACATCATCCCCCGCTCGAAACACCGCCCCGACTGCTACTATGCCGAGGGAGACAAGCAACTGCTCGTCAGCCCGGCCTCTCTGGAGATGGCCGGCCTCTTCCCCGTGGCACGCCGTCAGGACTACGACCAGATGAACGAGCGCACCGCCAAACGCATCATCAGCGAAGTGGGTATCAGCCAGGCCGAAGCCGAGGCCATAGCAGCCCGCCTGCAAGCTTCCATGAGCCGCTTCAAGGAATACCTCATCCCCGGTGACCTCGACTTGAACCACACGATGAAGACACTGATGAAAAGATGCATGGACTCTGAACTGAACTTCCCCTACTAAACCATACCTGACAATGAAAGGACCCGAAATAAGCGTAGGCATAGTCAACGCACAAGAGATCAGCTTCTCCCTCAACATGAACTACTCCGCCAAAGGAGGCACCTACCGGGGCGAAGAGACCGTAGCCTTCTCGGAAGGAGGCATCCTGTGGCGCGGTAACCTCTACCAGGAACTGACCTTCACACCGATGGAGGAAGGCGCCTCGTTCTCGCTGTACAACGTCACCATAGGAATCAACTTCCACTGGGAGCGGCAAGAGACACAAATCTTCCAAGGCACCCTGAAGCTGGTGGTGGAGGAAGGCCGCATCACCGCCATCAACCTGCTGCCCGTAGAGGACTACCTCATCAGTGTCATCTCCTCCGAGATGAAGGCCACCTCGCCACTGGAATTCCTCAAAGCACATGCCGTGGTGAGCCGCAGCTGGCTCTATGCCCAGATGGAGAAACGCCGCTCACTGGAGAAGCGGGGCGAACAGGGAGGCTTCTTCTCCCTCATCAAGAGCGACACGGAGTATGTCCGCTGGTACGACCGCGAGGACCACACCATCTTCGACGTCTGTGCCGACGACCACTGCCAGCGCTACCAAGGCATCACCAAGGCCACGAAAGAAACGGTGGTAGAAGCCGTGCGGGCCACAAGCGGACAGGTGCTGATGTACGACGGACAGATATGCGATGCCCGCTTCCACAAATGTTGCGGCGGAGCCACCGAAGAGTTCGAAACCTGCTGGGAAGACAAGCACTTCCCCTACCTGGAGACCGTGCGCGACACGGCTCCCGACAAGGAGAAGCCTGCCCTGCCCGACCTGACCCGGGAAGAGGAGGCCGAGCAATGGATACGCTCTGCCCCACGCGCCTTCTGCAACACCCAGAACAAGCGGGTGTTGGCACAGATATTGAACAACTATGACCAGGAGACTACCGACTTCTACCGCTGGCAGGTGAGATACACCCAAGAGGAACTGGCCAGCCTCATCCGCACACGCACCAAGACGGACTATGGCGACATCCTTGACCTCGTCCCCATACAACGGGGCAAGAGCGGCCGCATCACCCGCCTGAAGATTGTGGGAAGCAAGCACACCATGTGTATCGGCAAGGAACTGGAGATACGCCGCACCCTGTCGGCCACCCACCTGTTCAGCTCGGCCTTTGTCGTTGACAAGGAGATGGGCAAAAAGGGAGTGCCCATAGCCTTCACCCTCACCGGCGCCGGATGGGGACACGGAGTGGGCCTGTGCCAGATAGGAGCCGCCGTCATGGGCGAACGCGGATACAGTTATGACACCATACTGCTCCACTACTTCAAGGGAGCCGACATAAAGACAATGAACCAAGAACTCTGACCAATGAACAAGAATACCCGATCACCGTGGGCCTGGATTCCCACCCTGTACTTCGCCGAAGGGCTGCCCTACTTCGCAGTGATGTCCCTGGCCGTCATCATGTACCAGAACATGGGACTGAGCGACAAGGAAGTGGCCTTCTACACCAGCTGGTTGGGCACACCGTGGATAATCAAGCCGCTGTGGAGCCCCTTCATCGACCTCATTCGCACCAAGCGCTTCTGGGTGCTGGCCATGCAGGGCCTGATGGCAGCCGCCTTTGCCTGTATTGCCTTCTTCCTGCCCACCGGCTTCTTTGTGCAAGCCACCATGGCCTGCTTTGCCCTGATGGCCTTTGCCAGTGCCACTCACGACATTGCCGCCGACGGCTACTACATGCTGGCCCTCAGCAGCAAGGACCAGTCCTTCTTCGTCGGCCTGCGAAACACCTTCTACCGCTGTGGCAGCATCTTCGGGCAGGGAGTATTAGTGATGCTGGCGGGACTGTTGGCCGAAGGGCACATCATCCCCTCCGTCAAAGGGAACGTGGCACTGGCTTGGGCACTGGTGTTCTACCTGTTGTGTGCCATCTTCATCGGCCTCTTCCTCTACCACAGTATCGCCATGCCGAAGACCGAAGTCGAGGAACAGCCCAAGAGCACTGCCAAGCAACTGATGCAGAACTTCCTCGACACGGTGGTCACCTTCTTCCGCAAACCCCACATCGGCACAGCCCTCTTCTTCATCCTCACCTATCGGTTGGGCGAGTCGCAATTGGGAAAGATAGCCCCTCTGTTCGTTCTGGCCTCGCCTGAGAAAGGCGGATTGGGACTGAGCACCACCACCGTGGGAGGCATCTATGGCACACTGGGAGTCATCGCCCTGCTGTTAGGCGGCATTGTGGCAGGCATCATGGTCAGCCGCAAGGGACTGAAGTATTGGATTCTGCCCATGGCACTGGCTATCAACGTTCCCGACCTGTTGTACGTCGCACTGGCAGAGATGCAGTGTGCGAACCTGTGGATAGTTGGCTCCTTCGTTGCCATCGAGCAGTTCGGCTACGGTATCGGATTCGCCGCTTACATGCTCTACCTCATCCACTTTGCCCAAGGCCCTTACAAGACAGCACACTATGCATTGGCCACCGGACTGATGGCCGCCGGCATGAGTCTGCCCGGCATGATAGCAGGATATATGAGCGACTGGTTAGGCTACACTCACTTCTTCCTCTTTGTCTGCCTCTGCACTCTCCCCGGCATCATTGCCGCATTAGTCATCAGGAAGCAGCTCCCTGCCTAGTTTGGCAAAGAGGAGTAAAAGTGACAGTCCGCCCCACGTTTTTATGGGAAACTTCTTTCTTCTTTACAAGAAAAGCGCTATCTTTGCTTCGTTAACGGAATTAACCTTGACAAGAAATGGAAGAACAAAAAGAACAACAACGATACCAAACGCTGCAAGAAGAACAGCAGCAGGCCCAGACTGACATAGCCGCGGAAGCTGGCCTCCCCAACGTGTGCCCCCATTGCAAAACCATCAATGAACCTGATGCCCTGTTTTGCGAAGAGTGCGGCACCGCCTTGGGACACAGCAAACTCTGTCCCCACTGCAGCCAACCGCTGGACTTGCTTGCCGACTTTTGCGAGCACTGCAAGAGCTATGTCTGCCCCCAGCGGTGTTCTTTCTGTGGAGCCAGCATAGCCGAGACAGACGCATTCTGTCCTGAATGTGGGGCCTCACGCGAAGGTATCATCTGTCCGGCTTGCCATACACGCAACCCGTTCAGCTACTGCCGGGTATGTGGCATCCCCCTGACCGAAGAGGCTATCCACCAAAGCAAGTTGGCACACGAGGAGCCTATGTGGAAGCAGATGGAGGAACTGAGCACCGAACTGGAAATACTGAACAAGATAATCCCGGCAGACACCAACAGACAAATTGACCGGAACCAACAGAACGAGGAACTGTGCAGACGGGTAAGGGACTTGCTGGGACAAGAGCATCCTGCCAACCGACGCTCCGACATCACCCTACGCTTGGGAGAAACCTCTGAAGAGATAGAGGGACGCATAGCCGCCAAAAGGAAGGAACTGCAAGACCTGCTGGATGCCATAGCTGTACAACCACAGGAGAATCCCGTATTGACACGCAACTTCGTGATGGCAAGAAAGCCCGTCTCCAACCGTATCGGATGGAAATGCAACTTCAAGCAAGTGGTACACAGCAGCCCTTGTGGATGCGCCTGTCCCCAATTGGGCGGAAAATGGGTCGTACTTGGAAACGACACGAAAGTAGAAGATGACTTTTAATCCTCCATCAGCCCACGGAACAATCATGAAAGAAGATAAGACTTTGCACGGAGCCCAACAGCATACTGACAATGACCGGACAGACATGGAATGTACCAATCCGGCCACTCAACGCATCCCTCTTCATGCCAACGGGAAAGACGCAACCATGCACTTGGCAGAATACACAATGCCACAAGCCGAACCGGCACAGCAACAACCTGAAACGCCCAACTATGAAGAGCCCAATAACGGAACCATCTTCGTATTAGGAGGCAAGATTTATAAAGAGATACGCACCCTATCGAAATCTTCTGGTGAAGCTCAGGTAATGTTGGTTGAACGGGAAGGGAAGAAAGCTGTGCTGAAACTTTACTACCCGGGATATACCCCCGAAGAAGGTGTACTGCAAGTGGTGTGGAATATGAACTTCGAAATGATTGTCAGACTGTTCGATTACGGCAAGACCATTGTAGAAGGTATTTCAAGAGAATACGAACTGATGGAATGGCTCGAAGGATGCTCACTGGCCGACTACAACCTGAAAGAAGACCTTGAGACCTTCAGAAAGATAGCCCTGACAACTGCCGCTTCCGTAGAATATTGCCACAACTGTAACCTCATACACAAAGACGTAAAACTCGGAAACTTCATCTTCAGAGACACGAACAAGCAGGAGCTTGTACTTACAGACTTTGGAATATCCACCCTCATAACCGATGAAGAGCAGTTTCATAAGACCACGCAAGCGCGCACTCCGCTATACGCAGCTCCAGAAATGTACGACAACGTGATTGACGGAGAAGTGGAACTCACACCGGCAGCAGACTATTACTCGTTAGGCATCGTACTCTTCTTCCTTTGGTTGGGACGGAATCCATTCAGTGGAAACGAACGGGCCATGATGCGCTTGAAGAGCGAAGGGAAACTCCCCAATCTGGACAAATTGCCAGAAGACGTGCGCCTGTTGATAAGAGGACTGACCATCGTCAATCCCGAAAAGAGATGGGGGTACGATGAAGTGGAACGCTGGTATAAAGGCGAGAAGGTGGAAGTTGACGAAACATCCATTTACTTGAAGTACAAATCATTCGTCGTTGACTCAGAGAAAAACATCCTGGCAGCCAATGCACAAGAACTGGCAGCCCAATTGTCAACAAGAAGACACTTGGGTATCAAGTATCTGTATGGGAAAGTGATTTCAGAATGGTTGGAAGAATGTGGAAACCAAAAGATGGCCGTCGAATTGGACGACATCGTGGATAAGAGATACCCCCTGTTACCCGAAGTCGGTTTTCAAGCAGCCCTCTACACATTGGATCGCCAGAGACCCTACAGAGACTCCAAAGGCCACGAAGCTGGGAATGCACATGAAGTAGTCATGATTCTATTGGCCAATATGGAAGACTACAAATTGCTGCTACAAGATGAATACCATCCTCTCTTCGTCTATTTGGAAATGACCACAGAATTGGAAGTAAGCCGACTGAAGGGATATTTCAAGACCGATTCGCCAGACATTGCACTCTGGAGAATGATTTATGAAATCGATGACACCGTACCATTCCTTTTGGACAAGCCTTCTGCTACCATAGACGAGATAATCACAGCTTTCGCCAACTCCAACCCAAGAGAAGACGAATGGCGTGCACTGACTGACGGACGGTTGTTGTCATGGCTCTATTACAAATGTGACCCCACGACCTACGTAGAATTGAAGGAAATATATGACGAGCATCGTCCTTATACACGTTCTGAAGCCTATCGGGTCCTGTATCATCTGAACCACAGCATCGGATTCGACCTTCAAGAGGCCACCGAACGAAGCACTGTTGCAGCCTTGATGGCCAACGAAATGACAAAGCTGCAGTATCTTAACATCCAAGAGTTCAAAAAAAGGATGGAAGAATACATCGGTCCTGAAAGCCGACTGGTATATTACGCCCAACTGCGCGGATGGCGGGATGTCATCGCCATGCACCAGCATATATTTAATATGAACAGTACAGAACACACCAGCCGGTATGGTATATACAACGAACGTATAGCCGCTTACCGCATGTGTACTGCCATGGGATATATCCCCGAATATTACATCAAGACAGGAGGGCAAATTATAGATACATTAGAAGGTTTCCGTAATCTGAGCCATCATGACAGAAAAGAGGAAATGACTAACGGCAGTTTGAAACAATGGCTTACCATCTTCTTTCACGAAGACCCGACCAAGCAATTTGCCAATCCCCTCAGCTATGAGAAAGCATTGGTGGAATATATAGAGGAAATCGGAAAGACAGATACTGAAGATTTACACTTCAAACGCATGAAACAAGCGTGCAAGTCAGGAAAAGAGAAACAGGCTACCGTACGATTGACAGGCTCCCTCATCCGCAAACGCGAAAAGCTTCTGATGACCGCATTTCTTGCATCTGCCGGCACATTAGGTATTCTCTTGCTCCTTTTCGGCTTTTCAAACGATACATTGTTATTACAAGAAGCAGCCTTTGCCATAGCTCTTCCGGTGGGATTCATATCCATGCTGATAGTTGCCACATGGAGTTATTTTCACGGCAATGGCCCATTGACCAGCTTGCTTTGTTCTCTATTAGGAGCATCTACCGGGTGGATTCCAGTCGTCATACTCCGTACCATCGGAGCCGGCCATCCCCAAGGATTAGTCTTCGCGTCCCTGTTCATGATTGTCATCTATACAGTCATAGGTATTTTCACCAGCCGCACCAAGTCCATTTATAAATACCATGGATTGGAGAACCTCTTTAAAGAGAACGAAGAGTCAACCCTGCTGGAAGTTCTGCACTATACATTCCGCCAAAAAGCACTCTTATTCAAAGGCTCGAACTATAAAGCACAGGAAGATGCCATTGGAATAATGAAAGCCACCCAGATAGAATATGCCATACATTATATCTTATGGATAATCTTCATGCTGATTCCCATAGGTCTAATTGTATGTTTCCATCAAGAATTGTTAGATCTTCCCATCCCCGACTTGGAGGGATTCAAAGACTACCTGCATAATTTGGCAAATGTGATTAAAGCCCCTATTGAATAATTGATGAACCCCATTGAGTCCTCGGACATCTTGATATGATTTGTACAAACTGTAAAAAAGAGAATCGTGAAATAGCCCGCTTTTGCAAATGGTGTGGAGTAGCCATTTCAAGGCAGGTTGACCCTCTGGAGAAGATTGTCGGCAGACAGGAGGTGAAAGAGCAATTCAAACAGATTGCAGACACCTTGAAACATCTGCGACAAGACCGTCAGACCCAAAACATCTGGCTCAACATCAATGCCATCATCATTGGAGAAACAGGAACAGGAAAGACTGTTATTCCCCAAATTCTCAGTGAATATCTGACTTATCAAGGTATTATAAAGAAGCCTCATTTAAAAGTGATCGATGCCGTAGATTATGGCCGTTTCGTTGAAAAATGGGATCAGAACATAAAAGAAGCCCGAGGAGGAATCCTCTTCTTCGACAACGTACAGAAACTACTCCCCGACAGCTATGCCAAGAACGTCAACCCTTTGGACAAGTTGTTCATCGAAATGGACAAATGGAACAACGACCCCATCGTTATATTGGCCGGCTTGCCTGGCGGATTCGAAGAGTTTCTTGAGAACAATCCAGCCGTTAAAAGCCGTTTCAAATACCTCTTCCGTCTCCCTCCCCTCAGCATAGAAGAGATATACGAACTCACCTTACGGACGCTGCGTGAACGGTATGCAATAAACGGTCTCTCCCAGTCAGCCAAAGAGAAGCTGATGCGCCAACTCAAATACGAGGCAAAGAGTAAAGACGAATCATTCAGGAATGCCCATCATGCCCGCCAAAAGGCTGAAGACTTGTTCACAGCATACATTTCACACTCTCCCGTTGTACCTGGAGAGATACAAGAGGAAGACATTCACGGGTATGTTCCCCCTGTGAAGACTCTTGAAGACATTCTATCCGAACTTGACGATTTCATCGGCATGAACGAAGTCAAGCAAGTCATCCGCGAAATAGCGTGGGAGGTACAAGCCAATGTCAGACGCAGAAGTTTGGGATTAGGAAATGAAGAAAAACAATCCCTGCACATTGTACTGACAGGAAATCCTGGAACAGGAAAGACATCTATTGCCCGCAAATTCGGTGAGATATTCGAGGCCATAGGATATTTGGAAAGCAGTCACGTAGAAGAGGTTGACCGAAGTAAAATGGTCAGCCAATATGTTGGCGAAACGCCCAAAGTAGTAGATAAGCTATGCGACCGCGCGATGGGAGGAATCCTCTTTATCGACGAAGCCTACACGCTTGCCCCGCAAAATGAGAGCGGGACTAAAGACGAACAAGGCCTCCAAGCACTGGAAAAACTGATGAAGCGCATGGAAGACGACCGAGGTAATTTCGTGGTCATCGCTGCCGGTTACAAGACTGAAATGGAAAATTTGCTACGCGCCAACCCCGGTATGCGTAGCCGATTCAACCGCTTCATCCACATCAACGACTATACCCCGGAAGAGTTGTTCGAGATTCTCCTTGTCTTCGCACGCAAAAAGAACTACCGATTCAGCGAAGAAGCCGCAGAGATAGCCCGACAAGCCATCAGCCAGATGTATGAAAAACGGGACAAGAACTTTGCCAATGCCCGCGAAGTAAGAACTCTTTTTGAGAAAATCTGCACCCGGCAAGCCGAACGCATTAACCATCTTCCGATACAGGAACAGACGCATGACATTCTTCAAACCATTCAAGCAGAGGACATTCCTTTCGAAAAAACTATCAAGGTTGACTACACCGATTGCTTGAAAGGTCTTCAGTCATTGATCGGATTGGAAAATGTCAAGGAAGAAATCAGCTCCATTGCCACCCACATCAACATGCAGGTGAAGCGCGGAAGCACTCTCTCCTTGCAACAACAGGGTAACCACTATATCTTCATTGGAAATCCTGGTACTGGAAAAACGACCGTAGCCCGCATCATGGCTGATGTATTCAGATCATTGGGCGTTGTCAAAGAAGGCCAATTGATTGAAGCCGATCGCAGCAGCATGGTAGCAGGCTTTGCCGGACAGACGGCTATCAAAACAAACCAACTGATAGACAAAGCACTCGGAGGAGTCCTGTTCATCGACGAAGCATACACCATTTGCTCCGGAGAGAACGATACATACGGGAAAGAGGCTCTGGACACCTTGCTCAAACGGCTTGAGGATGATCGTGGCAGGTTCATCTGCATCGTTGCCGGATACACGAAAGAGATGCACACCTTCATCGAAGCCAATCCCGGCCTGAAGTCCCGTTTCACCAAGACCATCCATTTTGAAGACTACACCCCCACCGAGTTGCAACAGATATTCATCCGCTTGGCCACCAAGAACAACTTCAAGATGACGGCCGAGACCCAATCTGCCCTTCTCCATCATTTCGAGAAAGTCTATGCAACCCGCACCACCGGTTTTGGCAATGCCCGCGACGTACGTTCTCTCTTCGAACAATCCACAACCAATCAGAGCAAACGCCTGATTGAAATCATGAATTCACCCGGATTCACACAAGATATGATGTCGGAATTGACCACCGACGACATCCTTGCCCACAAGCAGAAGCAAGCCAAGAGCCTCGACGAAATCATGGCCGAACTGGACAGTTTCATCGGTATGAAATCCATCAAGGAAGCCATCCGCCGGTTAGCCGTTCAAGTCGTGTTCATGCAACAGCGCCTGCAATTAGGCATCGGAAGTTCCGAACCCATGTCTCTGAACATCGTACTCACAGGCAATCCTGGTACGGGAAAGACCACCATTGCCCGAAAGATGGGTGAAATGTTCAAAGCCATCGGCCTGTTACCGACCGACAACGTCATTGAGGTAAGCCGCAACCAGATGGTCGGCAAATATATGGGCGAGACGCCCAAACTGGTAAACAGCCTTTGCGACAGAGCCATGGGAGGTATCCTGTTCATTGATGAGGCATACACACTTTATGACGCTGACGGCGGAAACGGTGACAAATTTGGAAAGGAAGCTGTCGAAGCCTTGATGAAACGTATGGAAGACGATAAGGGTAAATTCGTTGTCATAGCTGCCGGTTACCGTAAGGAGATGGAAACATTCCTGAAGGTAAACCCGGGATTAGAAAGCCGTTTCACCCACCGGTTGAACATCGAAGACTATACCGAGATGGAACTGGTTGAAATCTTCAAGTCATTGGCACGCAAGAAACAATACGTGCTGCCCGAAACGACCGAAGCCGTATTGATTGACACTATACACCACTTATGTATGAACAAGAACCGCAGCTTTGGCAATGCCCGTGAAATACGCAGCCTGTTCGACAACACCATCAGCCAGTTATCCATGCGCGTGTCCGCCATTCCGCCATCCCTGTTGAGCGAACGTGACTACCAAGTGATTGAGCCGGCCGACATTCCTGCGCCTATGCCCAATCAGTTTTCACCACACCCATAAGTACTAAATACATCGATTATGCTTTGCCCAAAATGTAAATTCGAAATAGATAACGATTCATGTTATTGCGACCAATGCGGACAGGAAATCCGCTATTGCCAGTCGTGCCGTCGCCCCGGCAAGGGAAACCGGTGCACGGCCTGTGGTGGTCGCATGTTGCCTGCCATCGACTATTTCCGCGAGTCTGTCCAGGCCATCCCTGCTCCTATTCCTCCGCAGGCAGCCTCCTACCCCACATCTGCTCCCGTCTCTGGAAACGACAATGGAGCCACCCTGAAGGCTCCCACCTCCGTACGTCTTATATTGTCCAACGGCATGTTAGGCATCACCATTGAAGGGGTTGATGGAGCCATCATCGGACGACGAAGCGGCATTTATCAGAATCATTTTGCCCGTTTCCCTTACATCTCGGGAACCCATGCAAAGCTGAAATTCGATGCAGCACAAAACAAGTGGATGATTACAGACATGAACTCATCCAACGGTACACGCTACAACCAGATTCCTTTGGCAGCCGGACAACCTTGTGTATTGGAAAACGGAGCCACCATACAGCTTGCCAACATCATGCTCACCGTTGCTATATTGTAAGAAAACTGTTATGAATCAAACACAACATACTTGCCAACTCATTATCAGTGCCCGAAGCCACACTGGCCTCGTACGCCCCGAAAATGAAGACATGATATTGGCCGACGGCCGCTTGCTACGCGACGAATCTTACGAAATCAGCCGTCCGTTGGACACATCAGACAAAGTCTTGTTTGCCATAGCCGACGGCATGGGCGGACATAATGCTGGAGAGGTAGCCAGCGAAGAGGCCCTCCGTTCACTCTCCGCATTCTTCAAGGAATTACCATCCGGACTCTCCCCCGCCGAACTGACCGCTTCGTTTAACCGTTGGTTGAAACAGACACACCTCCACCTGTTAGAGATGGGAGCCAACAATCCCGACCAATACGGCATGGGGACAACCCTCGTCGGCCTCTGTCTTTACGAAGGTAAAGCCTTTTGGTTCAATTGTGGCGACAGCCGTATCTATCACATGCATGGCGGAAAACTGACCCAACTTTCCACCGATCATTCCTACGGGCAGATGACAGGCATCAAAAACCATCTGTCCCATGCCATCACCAATTGCTTGGGAGCAAACGCTCCCCATGTCTTTCTCGACATGAATCCCATCCCACTCTTTACCGACAACCTGCAAGAGGAAACATTCATGCTATGTTCCGACGGACTTTCCGACACTGCCGACCATCAGACCCTCACCCGCTTCCTCGCCGCAGAATCCACCGCCTGGTCATTCGTACGTCTGGCTCTCAATGCCGGCGGCCCCGACAACACCTCTGTGTGCATTGTCCGCATAAAACAGTCTTTGTCATAAGTCTCTGCTATCCCATCTTCGTTTCCTGCAAACATCGGATATCAGAGGCTGTATATCTGTTGGCAAGGATCTCCAATGTTGCATAAAAAAGCGAAACGACCTCTCCACCCTCACTCTCAAAGTTAACAACCAGTCACAACCACCCATTTCCCGATGTTTTTCATTTTGGAAAACTTTCTCCTACAACCAAATATATAACATATTGATAATCAAGAACCATTTATTTCATTTTGGGCAACTTTGAAAATTGTTAATAACTTCTTGATGAAAAATTTGGTAGATTCAGAAAGTCTCTGTAGCTTTGCAGCCAATTAGAAAACAGAAACAATTTAAATCTAATGGAACAGAAAACTTATACGTATGACGAAGCGTTCGAAGCATCGCTCGAATACTTCAAAGGCGACGAGTTGGCAGCCCGTGTGTGGGTGAACAAGTATGCCGTAAAAGACTCGTTCGGAAAAATCTACGAGCGTTCGCCCGAAGATATGCATTGGCGTATTGCCAATGAAGTGGCACGCATCGAACAGAAGTATGCCAATCCACTCTCGGCCAAAGAACTCTTTGACCTGATGGACCATTTCCGCTACATCGTGCCGCAAGGTAGCCCCATGACGGGTATCGGCAACGATTTCCAGATTGCTTCGCTTTCCAACTGCTTCGTTATCGGTATGGACGGACAGGCCGACTCCTATGGCGCCATCATCCGCATCGACGAAGAACAGGTGCAGCTGATGAAGCGTCGCGGTGGTGTAGGTCACGACCTTTCGCACATCCGCCCCAAAGGTTCACCGGTGAAGAACTCTGCTCTGACCTCTACGGGACTGGTTCCCTTCATGGAGCGCTATTCTAATAGTACGCGCGAGGTGGCTCAGGACGGACGACGCGGTGCCCTAATGCTAAGTGTGAGCATCAAGCATCCCGACTCTGAATCGTTCATCGATGCCAAGATGACCGAAGGAAAGGTAACGGGAGCCAACGTTTCTGTGAAATTGGATGACGATTTTATGCGTGCCGCCATCGAAGGTGTACCCTATACGCAGCAATACCCCATTATGGGCGACAATCCGATGGTGAGCAAACAGATTGACGCTTCGGCCTTGTGGAAAAAGATTGTGCACAACGCATGGAAAAGCGCTGAACCGGGCGTACTCTTCTGGGACACAATCATCCGCGAAAGTGTGCCCGACTGCTATGCCGACTTGGGCTACCGCACCGTCAGCACCAACCCTTGTGGTGAAATTCCTCTCTGTCCTTATGACTCATGCCGTCTGTTGGCCATCAACCTCTACTCCTACGTAGTGAACCCCTTCACCAAGGACGCTTACTTCGACTTCGACCTCTTCCGCAAGCATGTGGGATTGGCCCAGCGCATCATGGACGACATCATCGACCTGGAGTTGGAGAAGATTGAGCGCATCATGGATAAAATCAAGAGTGACCCCGAAAGCAACGAAGTGAAGGGTAGCGAAATGATGTTGTGGGAGAAGATTTACAAGAAGAGCGGCCAGGGCCGTCGTACCGGTGTGGGTATCACCGCCGAGGGCGATATGATTGCCGCTATGGGCTTGCGTTACGGCACGCAGGAGGCTACAGACTTCAGCGTAGAGGTACACAAGACTATTGCCGTCGAGGCTTACCGTTCATCAGTGAACATGGCCAAGGAGCGCGGAGCATTTGCCGTATATGACAGCGAACGCGAAAAGGACAACCCCTTCGTGAACCGTATCAAGGAGGCCGACCCTGCCCTCTATGAAGAGATGAAGCAGTACGGTCGCCGCAACATTGCCTGTCTGACCATCGCCCCCACAGGAACAACCAGCTTGATGACGCAGACAACCAGCGGTATCGAACCGGTGTTCATGCCTGTCTATAAACGTCGTCGCAAGGTGAACCCCAACGACCCCGAAGTGCATGTGGACTTCATGGACGAGACGGGCGACGCCTTCGAAGAATACATTGTCTATCACCACAAGTTCCTGGAGTGGATGCGCGTGAATGGTTACGACACTGAGAAGCGCTACACGCAGGAAGAGATTGACGAACTGGTGGCCCAGTCACCCTACAACAAAGCCACAAGCAACGATGTGGATTGGCTGATGAAGGTGCAGATGCAGGGCGCTATCCAGAAGTGGGTCGATCACTCTATCAGTGTGACCATCAACCTGCCCGCCGATGTGGACGAGGAATTGGTGAACCGTCTCTATGTGGAGGCATGGAAGAGTGGCTGTAAGGGCTGCACCGTCTATCGCGACGGAAGCCGTGCCGGTGTGCTCCTCTCAACCAAGAACGACAAGAAGGACGAACCACTGCCTTGCAAACCGCCTACAGTGACCGAAGTGCGTCCCGCCGTGCTCGATTGTGACATCGTCCGTTTCCAGAACAACAAGGAAAAGTGGGTGGCCTTCGTTGGTCTGCTCGACGGTTATCCCTACGAAATCTTCACCGGTTTGCAGGACGACGAAGAGGGTATCATCCTGCCCAAGAGCGTAACCCGTGGCCGCATCATCAAGACCACCGACGAAGAGGGTCGCAAGCGCTACGACTTCCAGTTCGAGAACAAGCGCGGATACAAGACTACCGTGGAGGGTCTTTCCGAGAAGTTCAACAAAGAGTATTGGAACTATGCCAAGCTGATTTCCGGTGTGTTGCGCTACCGTATGCCTATCGAACAGGTAATCAAACTGGTAGGTTCGCTCCAACTCGATAGCGAGAGCATCAACACTTGGAAGAATGGTGTAGAGCGTGCCTTGAAGAAATACATTCAGGACGGCACCGAAGCCAAGGGACAGAAGTGCCCCAACTGTGGCCACGAAACCCTGGTTTACCAAGAGGGATGCCTCATCTGTAAGCACTGTGGAAGTTCACGTTGCGGATAAAGAAAAAAGTTTTTAATGGTTTGTATAGGAAAGTCCCTGTCGGCACACAATGCCGGCGGGGACTTTTTGTGATGTAAAGAGAAAAGAATTAAGTTGATTATCTGAGCCAATACCAAGAGATAATCAGCCACGCTTAAGTCCGAAGCCAGTACTTCTTAAGAAATACTCCAGTACTCCTTAGGCAGTACTCCAGTACTCCTTAGGCAGTACTCCAGTACTCCTTAGGCGGTACTCCAGTACTCCTTGGAAAGTACTGGGATGGCTGTGTAAGTGTGTTCGCAAGAAGTGCTGAAGCTCTTGTTCAGCCTTAACGCCTCACCCCTTCAACACTTCAACGAATAAACCTTTCAACGCATCAACGTCGAACGAATAAACCTTTCAACACCCATAACTTGTACTTTGTAAATGGTAAATTGTACTTGAATTTGTGTTTTTCAGCATATATCGCAAAATTCTTCACTCTTCGTTCTTCACTTTCAAAATATTCAAGTTTCGCAAGCTCAACTCTCAGAAGTACAGGAGTGTAGGAGTGACGCTACGCTTAGGAGTTCAGACAATGGTATAGAACACCATGTAAAGCATCGTCAAAACTATCGTCTGAACTCCTGAACTTCTGAACTTCTGAAA
>JAFXDG010000008.1 GCA_017521285.1 Bacteroidaceae bacterium
TAACAATGTGCTTAACCATAAATTTGATATTTTAATGATTTATTATTACTTTTGATGCAAAATTAATTATTTCCATGATATGAAACAAATATCCGTTCTGATAATTGCATGTATCTGCATGTTGGCGTGCCATCAGAAGCCTCAACAACAAGCAGTGGTTGATATGGAACACTACGACCTCACTCACATGAAGGACAGCGGTGTACTGGTGGCATTGACCCTGAACAGCTCCATCTCCTACTTCGACTATCGGGGTGAACCGATGGGATTCCAATATGAACTGGCCAACCAATTCGCCCAATCCCTCGGGCTGAAACTGGAGATGAAGACAGCACGAAACATCGAGGAATTGGTACACATGCTCCTGCAAGGAGAGGGTGACCTCATCGCCTATCCCCTGCCCGTCACCAAAAGATTCAAGGACAGTGTGGCCTTCTGCGGAGAAGACATCATCACCCATCAGGTGCTGGTACAACGAAACGGCAACAAGAAACAGCAAACACTGACCAATGTGACCGAACTGATAGGCAAAGACGTATATGCCAAGCCGGGAAAGCATCTGGAAAGACTCATCAACCTGGACAAGGAACTGGGTGGGGGCATACGGATTCATGAAGTGACCAACGACAGCATCACCAACGAGGACCTCATCATGCAGGTGTCCAACGGCACCATCGACTATACCATTTCGGACAACGATTTGGCTCGACTGAACAAGACGTATTACCCCAACCTGAACATCGACTTGGCCGTGAGCTTCGACCAACGGGCATCATGGGCCGTGCGGAAGACGGCTCCCCTACTGAGCCAAGCTGCAAACGAATGGCACAAGACGAACAAGACTTCACCGGATTATCAGGCAAAGACAAAAAAATACTTCGAACAGAGCAAAAGACTTCCTCATGGTCCTATCCTCTCCATCAAGGACGGAAAGATTTCGCACTTCGACCATCTGTTCAAGAAATATGCACCGGAAGTGGGATGGGACTGGCGTGTCATCGCCTCCCTGGCCTACAACGAATCGAACTTTGACACCACGGCCGTATCGTGGGTAGGGGCCAAAGGTTTGATGCAACTCATGCCTCGGACCGCCCGTGCCATGGGCATCCCCGAAGGCAAGGAACAGAATGCCGAAGAAAGCGTAAAGGCAGCCACGAAGTATCTGGCACAGATTTCCCGCTCCTTCAGCAAAGTGACCGACCCGACGGAGAAAATGAAGTTTGTCCTGGGAGCCTACAATGCCGGCATCGGCCATGTATTCGATGCCATGGCCCTGGCGGAAAAATACGGGAAGAACAAATATGTGTGGGATGAAAATGTGGCCACCTACATCTTATTGAAGAGCAACGAGGAATATTTCAACGACCCCGTGTGCAAGAACGGATACTTCCGGGGACGTGAAACCTTCCATTTCGTGAAGGATATTCTGGGACGGGCGGAGATGTACAAGCAAAAAATCAAGGACTAACCGCAATTTTGAAACATTTTTCCGATTTTTCTTGCACATGTCAACAAAAGTCCCTACCTTTGCACCGCAATTAAGGATGGTTCCGTAGCTCAGCTGGATAGAGCAACGCCCTTCTAAGGCGTGGGTCTTGCGTTCGAATCGCAACGGAATCACTTAAACCCCAATGACTAGGCAGTTAGAATCGTCTTCTAATTGCCTTTTTTTATAAGACTGAAAAACAGGAAAAACATTGAAATACGATATTGTCATCATAGGAAGCGGACTCGGAGGTCTGCAATGCGCTTTCATTCTTGCCAAGAAAGGGTATCGCGTCTGCGTATTGGAGAAAGAAATACACCCGGGCGGATGCATGCAGAGCTATCGGAGAAAAGGAATCGCACTTGATACTGGATTGCACTACGTGGGTGGTCTTGCACCCGGAAACTCCTTATACCCCATCTTTAAATACATGAACCTCATGGACTTGCCTTGGCAACACTTGGATGCCGACGGATTTGACAAAGTCATGATAGAAGGACGGAATTTCGCATACGCCGAAGGACTGGACAACTTCGTGGAGACTCTGGCTAAAGATTTCCCCAACGAACGCGAAGGACTTCGGAAATATGCCGACGTGATGGGAGAAATAGGCAAGCATCTGCACGATGCCATCTTGCCTAGAGACGAGGTAAACTTCTTCAATACATCCTTGTTCAGTCAAAGCGCCTACGAATTCCTGAACAATACGTTCAGCGACCCTCTGCTGATTAATGTACTTTGTGGCTCGTCACTCAAGATGGAACTGGACAAGGACACATTGCCTCTCTATACCTTCGCACAAGGAAACAATAGCTTCATCGAAAGTTCCTGGCGTCTGAAGGGCGATGGTTCCCTGCTGGTGGATTCATTAATCAACGACATCCGTAGCATGGGTGGCGAAGTCATCTGCAATGCAGGTGTGGAGGAACTCATCGAGAAGGACGGACGCTTGGTAGCTGCCCGTACCGTGCATGGCGACTTGTACGAAGCCGATTGGTTTATCAGCGACACACATCCGGCCGTGACGGTAGACTTAATCAAGGAAAGCACCAAAATCAAGAAGGTATTCCGCAGACGTATCCATTCGTTGGCCAATACATACGGCATGTTCACCACCTCCTTGATTCTCAAACCCGACACTCTGAAGTATCTCAACTGGAACCAATACATCTACCAGAAACCGAATGTCTGGACTTACTATCAAGATAATGAACCGGTTTCGGGCATCCTGATATGTTGCCGTGTGCCGGAAAATGGCTCTCCGTACACCCGCTATGTGGACATTGTCACTCCGATGCCGTGGGAAAAGGTAGCCCAATGGAGCGACACCAAAGTAGGTCAGCGAGGAGAAGAATACCGTGCTTTCAAGGAAAGAAAGGCCGACGAATGTATCGCACTGGCAGAAACCTTCATCCCAGGACTGGGCGACATGGTGGAAGCCCGTTTCAGCAGTACTCCATTGACTTACAGGGATTACACCGCTACACCCGATGGCTCAGCATACGGTGTGCGCAAGGATTGGCATAGTCCGATGATGACCTTGCTCACACCCAAGACTCCTGTCCCCAATCTCCTCCTTACCGGACAGAGCCTTACCCTCCATGGATTGCTGGGAGTCAGCATGACATCGCTCTTCACCTGTGCCGAGATTTTGGGTAAGGAAGCCGTGTATGCCATCACGAAGACGGAATAAACATACGTTGTTACATTGTCACGTTGTTACATTGTTACATCGTTACGTTGTTACACCCCATGCTCTGCGTTTAGCATTTGTAACATTGTAACAATGTAACATGGGGCTATCTTTTGTTACACATCCGTATATATAAATA
>JAFXDG010000108.1 GCA_017521285.1 Bacteroidaceae bacterium
CATAATACACTTTTTAGACGCAGATGACGCGGATGACGCGGATTTATCTTGATCATTACTACCCGGTAGGTTATAATTTATCTGCGTTATCCGCGTCATCCGCGTCTGGAAAATGGAATGATGGCATTTTGACACACCTTCAAAGTTGCGAAGACTATCTGCAACTGAAGGTGTGTCAAAAAATAAATTTAGGCACGGATTACACGGATTAACGCGGATTTATATTTCATTTTATACCCGAACGGTTATAATTTATCCGTGTAATCCGCGTAATCCGTGCCTAAAAAACAAATGGCTTCATTTTGACACATCCTCCCTACAGTAAAAATGTATTCAACTTTTTCGGCTGCGCTCAGGTCTGATAGAAACATCATAAAAAAGGAACTAAAAACGAGGTGCAACAAATCGGATACCTTGGGATGATGAATCCAAGAAAACTCTTAATAGTGTGCAACGTACAATTAGCTGGTTTTTTGATGGTGAAAAGCTTTTGTAAATGTCTCTTTTTTGATGTCTCATTTTTCTTTTCGTCTCATTTATATATATATAATGTATAATAATTGATTTATTTTATAATATAATTTGACGGGACGGATATAAAAAAGTAATTTTGTCTGCTGTATTGCAAAGTTTGATGGCCAATAGGCCAGTAAGGTTTTTTGAAATTTAAAGCACACAGAGGAAATAACGAATGAAATATTGGGTCGTTTTCATACTGTTAATCATTGGACAAGGACTTTTCTCAGCTTGTTCGTCGGATAGCGAATTTCTGGGAGCGCCCGCTGATGTGGACCATGCTGAGGTCTATGTCAGTGTCACGTTGTCTGTGGGTGGCAGTCAGGGTATGACCCGAGCTACAGTCACTCCGCCGCAAGGTGGTAATCCGTCTGTCAGTTTGCAGGATGGAACATTTCAGGAAAGTTATATCGACCCGGATGATGTGGAACTGTTTGTATTTGACCAGGCTAACAAGTTCGTTGACCGTGTGAATATCATTTGGCGTACCCATTCGGGGAATACTGACAATGTGGATTCGCCCGAAGCACAACCCTACCAATGCCATATTCAAGGCTATCTCAAGGATGTTTCTGAAGGCAATTATCACATTGTGGCTATTTGCAATCAGAAAAGGGGAGTGCTGAAATCTAATGATTATTCTCCCACCCGCGCATCTACTACGCTTGATGATTTTATTGATGGAGTCACATACGGTAGTTATAGTGCTGATTTTACGGCGACATTGTTGGGCGGATCTTCATCTTCTCCTTCGGATGCTCGTATCCCTATGTGGGGAATTTGTACAGTACCTTTGAAGCAGGGAGAAAATGCGACGGCTCCCATCACGGTATTGCGCTCGATGGCTAAAGTCGTTGTCCGTTTGGCTGATAATGTGACTGATTTCCAACTTACAGGTGTTATTCTCAATGTCGCTAATGATGGAGGAACACTTGCGGCACAGAAAACTGGAGAAACAGTTCAAGCATACAAAGAGAGTTCGGGCTCTTACACTACCGCATGGAATAAGTTGGATGAAACTCCTATAACGACTCCCAGTATTCCTTCAGGAGTTAACTCTGTTAGTGAAGGACTCCTTTTTTCTGAGGTAACAGAAGATGATGGTGTGAAATGTTACGTCATCTACATTCCCGAATACAATCATTTTAAAGATGACAATGATGGCGAAACTGTTCAAGAAACCGCTACCATAGAGTTGACGATTGAGGACGAGGCTGGAAATTCCGTGACGGATTCTAATGGCAACAATTACAAACTCCACTTCGCCGACTATAGCGATGGGGAATCTCCCACAGCTCCCGAATGGGACATCATCCGCAATGATATTTACGACTATACCATCACCAAGATAGAATCCGGATTGCAAGTAAAGCTCAAGGTCGCTCCATGGGCTGAATACACGCATTCGGGTGTGGTGATGTAAGGGGAGAGAATGAAGAACGAAGAATGAAGAGTGAAGAATAGCGAAGCTGATAAAAGCTTTCTCGAACTGATCCGTTACTGCCTCTGTACGATTCTTTACTTTTGCTAAAATCAACTGATTATGAATAGTATGCATAAAGAAATAGTGATAAGCCGACTGACCGCTTGGTTGGTTGCTCTGTTGGCCGTATGGTTGACCGCTTGTTCGGACGAGGAAAAACACGAAGTGGTGCTCCCTCCCGGTACACCGGTAACGGCCCACTTCTGCCTGTCTGCTGCGAATAGCGGTATCACTACCCGAGCTGATGAAGTTGAAGAAAACATGAAAAGCTGGGTGGTGATTATTACCTCCAACGGTACGGTGGAAAACGTTTTCACTAAAGACAAAGACAATGTAGGAAATCTTACGGAGGATGTTGTTGCAAACTTTACAACCCAAGTCACCACAGGCACCAAGCGCATCTATTCATTCGCCAATATCACATTGGAAGAGCTTATAGCCGCTATAGGAACTACAGAGACTATAGCCAACGACCCTATAGCAACTATAAAGTCTATAGCTAATATTGAAGCAGCTATAAGAACTGCCACTTTCGCTCCCCAAGGCAACAACTGGACATCAGCCAATAACACCAAAGGCATCCCCATGAGCAACTGGCAGGAGATAGAAATCAAGAGCGATAATAAATCCTATACCCTCTATGTCTGCCGCATGATAGCCAAGGTGGAATTTAAGTTGGAGAACAAGACGGGACAGAATATCACAGTCAAGAACGTCACCATCAGCGACATCACCTCCAATGAATCACCAGTCATGCTAATGCCTAAGACTTCCGTAACGGCAGAGAGGGATATCAAACAGTCGGTTAATCTCCCAATGGCTTCCGATAGCGCTTCTGTTTCGGTTGAGACAACAGAAGTGAAAGCATTAAAGGAAGATGGCACTGATGCCATTACATTGCTTGCAGATGATACCACCCCTACCTCTGTCACCGTCTATGTCAACGAGAGCCAGGTGCAGTCCGATTACGGCCTGTTCCGTTTGACGCTCACCATCGACCGTGGTACGGGTGAAGAAGAGGAATTGCGCTATGCCTTGGTGAGCAACGAGAATGATAACTGGACCTACATCTCGCGCAACGACCATCGCATCATTCCCATCCTTATCGAAGACTACAAGCTCGACCTTATTCCGGTTGATTTTCCGCCCATTGCGGTCTATCCTTCATCGGTGAAAGAAGAGGATGGAGTCTTTACCTGCACCTTCCATGCCGGTGGAGAATTTGAACTGATACCGGTGGTGACGAAATACAGTACCGGCACCAAACTCGCCTATGGCACAGGTGACAATCAATGGAGCTATGTGGCCGATAGTTGGATCACTCCGGCGACTACGCCAACGGGAGCCGATAATACGCCTGCCATTTATGTTGCAGATAAAAAACCGGCTTGGAATGATGAGGACCACCTTGTCAGCGGTGAGTTCAATACCACCCTTGGCGAGGCATACCACGAGATGAAGGTGACGGTGAACAAAGGTGGTGACGCCCAGCGCGAACTGCTTTATCGTGTGTGGGTGATTAGGAAATGAGATAGAATCTCTTGTCCAGATTCCCCATCACCCTGCGGTGAAACAATTCGATGATGACGTGGGAGCCATGCGGTTCGGAGGTATTCCAACTCTCCCCCTGTTTTAGGGGGAGCGACCTTGTGGTGAAGCCTACAAGGTGAGAGGGTGAGAAGAGAGAATAACGTACTTCCTTTTTAATGAACCCCTCCAACCGCTTGCCTACCCTGTAAAGGGCGGCGGTTCCCCTCCCCTAAAACAGGGGAGGAGTTGTAGATACTCCTGCTATGCAAACAGGGCTTTGGGCAATTCGCCATTGGTAGTCGAAGGATTTCGAAGCACCGAATGGAAAAAAGAACGGGAATGACTGGGAACTTTCTCATCAACAAAAAAATAGGAAAAAATATATGAATATGAAAAAGATAGTAGCTTTTTTAGTAGTTTGCTTATATATAGCCGGAGTATCGGATGCTTGGGGACAGATAATGAATCCGACCTTTGCAGACGGTAGTGTAAATTGGAATGGTTCCCCTGATTTGGGCGGAATAAGAGGATATATAAATGCTCAGAAAAAAGGAGTGAAGTTCGACGTCTGGCAAGAGGTGACAGGGTTGCCGGAAGGTATCTATTCTTTGGAAGTTCAGGCTTTTTATCAGGGAAGCACAGCTGGACAAAGCTATCTTTATGCTAAGGTTGGAGAAAATGAGGTGTCAGCGGCAATTATGTCTATTCATGCAGATGCTCACAAAGGAGATGCCGAATTATATAATTCAGGCCATGCATCAGTTGTCGGTGGTTCTGCAGATAAAAAATCTGATGATGCTGGTGGCTATATCCCCACCTGTCAGCAAGGAGCCTCGGCCTATTTCAATGAAGGGCACTATACGAAGAATATCGTATGGATATTTGTCGAGAATGACAATGCTACCCTGCGCGTCGGCATAAAGAATGGTAATAGTGAGACGAACGATTGGACTTGTTTTGACAACTTCCGGCTGACCTATTATGCTATGAGTACGACAGGAACTTATTACATGCGCAATGTTAAAAGCGGCAGATTCTTGGCCCAAGGAGGGACTTGGGGCACGCAGGCCATCGTTTCAGAGTCTGCTGCTCTGGACATGACCGTGATGCAGAATGGCGACAGATATGTGTTTGACACCAAAGTGGTCAATGGAATTAATCATTTTCTGAATGCTAATGGCTATGTTGACTCGCAAGTGGACTTTTTCTCATGGATTCAACGGGATGGGAACTATTATTCCTTGTCAGATTATGATAATAAAGAGACCAATTTCCTTGTACTGGGTGATGAGGTGGACGGTAATGCCACTGCCGTGTTTACGGGGACGAATGCGTCTGATGATGCTGCCAAATGGGAACTGCTGACACGCGACCAACTGATAGCTGAACTGAGAAATTCAAGGGCGACCCAAAGCAATCCTAAAAATGCCACTATCCTGATTCCCGGAGCAGGATTCAATAACCTTGATGCACGTAATCAATATTGGAATGGTAATCCTGGGATTGGCGGATATATTAGAAATACAGGGGCGAATCATTGTGGAGAAATATATAATCAGAATGCTGGATTTGATGTCTATCAAGAATTGGGAGGGTTACCCGATGGTGTTTATGAAATTAAGGCGCAGGCTTTTTATCGCGATGGAGTTGCAAAACAAGGAGGTAGCAGTGTCAGCAATGCCCTTCTCTATGCTTCAAGTGGCGGCAATGAAGTGTCGGTGGCTGTACCTACTATATATAGTCAGGCAGGAGCAACAGGGCAACCGACGAGTACATCAGGTTCTCCCGCACCTGCATTCCAAACGAACAGCGGCGTTATCCCAAATAACCAATCTGGTGCAGCCGAGGCATTTGCTGCAGGCCTTTATCAGACAGGGCCTATTAAGGTGACTGTTACGGGGGGGGCTCTTCGCTTGGGTATCAAGAGTAACGGGTATGAACAATACGACTGGACGGCTTTTGACAACTTCCAACTGACCTATTTGGGACTTTATAGCACTTTTACAGGTTCTGGAACCTACTATCTCCAGAATGTAGCTACAGGCGAATACCTGCAAGGCGGGTCGTCTTATGGCACAAAAGCCATTTTGGGCAATGGTATAGAGTTTGATATTCAATATAATGGTAGTTGTCACACTTTGAGCAGTGGGATAATAGATAATGGTAATAACAACTTCCAATACCTTTGCACGGAAGCCAGTTTGGACCATATAGCCACCCCATTTGCCATACAGACAGTAAGTGAAGGCATCTACACCATTGCTACAACCACCAGTGGATGTAGCAATAAGACGGTTGTCACTGAAACCCCGGGCAAACTGTTGACCGCTACCGGTTCAGGGGGTACTGTGACATTTATGTCGGGGAAAAACTCTTCTGAACCCCTCTCACAATGGCGATTGGTGACAAAGGAACAGCGTATTGCCGAGTTGAACAAGGCCACTTCATCCAATCCGATAGATGCCACCTTCTTGATAGGTGATGCCAGCTTCACCTCCGGCGACAAAAAAATCAGCAATTGGAAAGGTTCGTCTTTTAATGTAGCGCGTGATTGGGGTACTCATACTGATGGTACAGCGGGCATTGTGAACACCTCTTCTGCAACCGATGTATATCAAGAATTGACCGGATTGCCCAATGGTGTCTATGAAGTCAGCATGGAAGGATGCCATAAGAACGGGAATAATGCACAGTTCTATGCCAATCATTGGACTGCATCTTTGCCTGTGGCCGGTGATGACGTTACAGATATAGCATCTGCTTCGGCAAAAACTTATGCCAATGACACTTACAAGCAAACATTACGTGTCACTGTCAGCGATGGCAAGCTGAAGATTGGTGTCCGTTCGGGTGTCCCTTCCGATACAAAGAATAATCTGTTGATCTTAGATAATTTCCGGCTGAGCTATTTGGGGGCTGTCCAGCTTTCGGCCACTAATCCCTATACTGGCCCCACAGCCACCTATTACCTCCAGAATGTCGCTACAGGCGAATACCTGCAGGGCGGAGGCTTCAACGGGCTTCAAGCCATGTTGGGCAACGGCATTGAGTTTGAACTGATGCGGTTGGCTGACGGACTCTACAATATCCGCAATGTCGGCATCAACCCCGATGGCAATGACTATCTGTGTGACGAAGGCCGGTTGGATCACCAGCCCGTCAATTTTGTCATCACAGAGACGAGTAGCGGAAGTGGGGTGTACAATATTGCTACGCAAACCCAGCATTGCAATAATAATGCAGGATATACAACTGATGGTGCGGCCAATCGCTTGCTGACCAGTTCGGATGTTAATGACTTGAACAGTTTGTCTTTCTTGAGTTGGACTCAATCTGCTCCTGGTGGAACAAGCTCTTCGCTTAATGATCCTAATGTAGCTTTTAGTTACAAAAAGAACCAGCCTTATGGTTCGGGTACATTGGTTTACGGAGATGTCAATGTGTATTATTTGAACTATACCGACCTGACAGGCTATACCTCTATGACCATCGAGGGCGCTCCTGGCAGTAAATTGCGCGTGTTGCTTAACCGGACAGAAAATAATGGTACAGTTGCAGATGGAAAACTTACAGAGATTGCTTTTACCATTGACGAAACGGGAACTCATACCATTGATTTGAGTTCGTACGCGTATGTCCATTTGCATGCCATTAAGGTACAGATTGCTGGTGATGCCACTGCTACAATTGAGCAGATTACCTTGGATAAACCTGCAGGATTGCAAGACTTGAAATTTGGTCAATGGACTCAAGCCGCCCCTGGGGGAACAATGAGTGATACTCAGTTTACTAACTTCCAGCCGGGGACATTCCCTGCTAGTGGTCTGGTATATGGTGATGGCAGTGTACAGCCTCAGCACTATGCTGATCTGACCGGTTATAAATACATGACCATAAAGGCAACCCCCAATACGAAGTTGAGACTCTTGTTCAATCGTAATGGAGTTAATGGTAATACAGACGCTTTGAAGGGAGCATATACGGAAGTCTTTTTGTCAATAGCTGCTGACGGATATGGAATATTGGACCTTTCAAAGTATGAGTATGTCCACCTGAATGCCATAAAGGTGCCGAGTGGTTCTCAGACTACCGTTGAAAGCATCACGCTCAGTGGCGGGCCGGGCAAAGTCTCCTTTAAGGAAGGTGCCGTTGTTTCAGACCCCAAGTCGCAATGGCGCTTTGTCACCGAGGCTCAGCGTATTCAAGAACTGAATGGTGCTACCCGTACCAACCCCAAGGATGCCACCTTCCTGATCAAGAATGCCAGTCTGACCGAAATAGATAATGACAACAACTCTGGGAGTGCCGAGGCTTCTCCTTTCTGGAAATCAGCCGAGCATTGGTACTATGTCCAACGCGATTGGACGGCACATTCTGATGGTGCCGGAGGTATTGTGAAATCAAACAAGGCGACCGATGATGTCTATCAGGAACTGACCAATCTGCCCAACGGACTTTATGAAGTCTCCATGCAGGGATGCTACCGCAACTTTGACAATGCCGTGTTCTATGCCAACGGCTCTTCAGTTGCTCTTGACCTGGCCGGCAGTGAGCTTGATGCCTGTGTGAATGGCAATCATAGCAATTGCACTTGCCGTCGGGTTGCTTCTGTGCAGACTTATGGCACCAACAACTACAAAAAGACCCTGCAGGTAGTGGTCACTGACGGAAAATTGCGCGTGGGTGTGAAGGGTAAACAGAATGACGCTAACAAAAACCTGCTGATTTTCGATAACTTCACGCTCTCTTATCTGGAAGAGGTGGAAATTACCACCTACTACATGCGCAACGTGGCAACGGGTGACTTCCTTCGTGCTGGCGGGCGTTTTGAGGCACAGGCTATTCGCGATGATTGGGGATTGGCCATGAACTTTATAATAAAGAGCGGAGGAACTATTTGTTCCATTGACAGCCGTATATCTAACGGTGGAGACAATCAGTATCTTGGTATTGCCAACGATTCCTTGGGCTTTTTGGATTCTCCAGAGACAGAATTCATATTGGAGAATTTGGGAGGTGAAGATCCGAATAGACCCAAGTATGCCATCCGTACGACTGATGGCAAATACTTGGCTACGTCCGATGGTGACAACTATGTCAATTTCGACCGTGGAATTCAGTCAAGCGACACTCATGCCCAGTGGGAGTTATTGACTAAACAGGATTTGATTGATGAACTGTCAGGTGCATCGGACAGCAATCCGAAGGATGCCACTTTCTTGATTGAAGGTTCAAACTTGGGTCGTCATGACTTGCGCAACAATGACACCAATTGGAAAGGTATAGACTTCTCGTCCAATGAATATGGAGGAGTGGAATCTTTAGATTGGGGTTCGTCAGACAACATTGCCAATTCTGTGATAGAGAAATTCAACAAGAACTTTGATACTTACCAGACCATCAGCGGACTGCCGGCAGGTGTGTATGAACTGACAGTGCAAGGCTATTACCGCAGTGGAAATACCGCTACAGCGGCAAGCAAGACCAATGATGGTACGGACATCCTTCGGCCCTTCCTCTATGTGAAACAGGGGGGAAATCTGATTGGACAGGCTCCGCTACAGTCCATCTTTGACGGAGGTGTGAGTAATCAAACCGATGGATTCTCCACTAGTGTCAACGGTGAATGGCTGCCCAACTCACTGAGTGATGCAGCCAAGACATTCCGCGACGACCATTACATGCCCAGTGGTGAATGTAATAAG
>JAFXDG010000109.1 GCA_017521285.1 Bacteroidaceae bacterium
GATAACAGATTGGCTGAAAGAAATGCTCGTTTCAGCCATCATGGGTAATCTGTCGGGGATGTTTGAGTCCGTCAACAACCAGGTTGGCGAGATAGCAACCTCCGTTGGCATGACCCCGGCGGCTTTTTCGCCGGGTGTCTTTGCCATGGTACGCAACATCTCCGAGTCAGTGATTATCCCAATAGCGGGTTTGATCTTAACCTTCATAGCCTGCTATGAGCTAATTCAAATGATTATTGACCACAACAATCTGGCGAACTTTGAGACATGGACATTCTTCAAGTGGGTGTTCAAAACCTTTGTTGCGGTCATGTTGATCACCAACACATTCAATATCACAATGGCTGTTTTCGATGTGGCACAGCACGTTATCAATGCCAGTGCAGGTATAATCGCCGGAGACACAGCCATAGATGCGTCGGCACTTGAAAGCATGGAAGATACGCTGATGGCAATGGAACTCGGTCCTCTGCTTGGATTGTTCCTGCAATCCTTTATTGTGCAGGTCACAATGTCTGCTCTGGCAATCATCATCTTCGTTATTGTCTACGGTCGTATGATCGAGATTTACCTGATGGTCAGCCTTGCTCCTATTCCTTTCTCAACTTTCGGAAACAGAGAACAGAGCAACATCGGACAGAACTATCTGAGATCCCTGTTCGCCATTGGGTTCCAGGGCTTCCTCATTATGATCTGTGTCGGCATCTATGCGGTACTGGTTCAGTCGATTGCATTTTCCGAGGACATCATCGCTTCTATCTGGGGTGTCATGGGGTACACAGTTCTTCTGTGTTTCACCTTGTTCAAGACAGGCGCACTTGCCAAGAGCGTGTTCTCTGTCCATTAAGGAGGTTGGCATGAAGAAATACAACGTCATTTATGCCGACCCTCCCTGGGCATACAGAGCATGGAGTGATAAAGGCAAAGGTCGTTCCGCAGAAAGTCATTATTCCACCATGAGCCTTGAGGATATAAAGGCGCTCCCGGTTGGAGAACTGGCTGATAAGGACTGCGCCCTGTTCATGTGGATCACATTCCCTCTGCTTCGAGAAGCATGGGATGTGGTCGAATCATGGGGATTCACTTATAAGAGTGTCGCTTTTGTCTGGGTCAAGCGGAACAAGAAATCTCCATCCCTGTTCTGGGGTATGGGCTACTGGACAAGAGCAAATGCGGAACTTTGCATTATTGCTACAAAAGGCAGTCCGAAGCGACAGTCCAAGTCAGTTCATCAAATCATCATGTCTCCCATAGAACAGCACAGTAAGAAACCTGATGAGACCAGAGACCGCATTGTGGCTCTTATGGGTGATGTTCCACGCATTGAACTGTTTGCCAGACAGAAAACCGATGGTTGGGATGTCTGGGGAAACGAAGCTCCCGACAGCGTGGATCTGCCAGAAATGGAGGTGAATTAGTTGGCAGCATATATCCCTGTACCCCGTGACCTAACGAGGGTAAAAACCAAAGTATTTTTCAACCTGACCAAAAGACAGCTGATTTGTTTCGGTGCGGCGGCGCTCATTGGAGTGCCGTTGTTCTTTTTAGTCAAAAGTTCGGGAAATGTCAGCCTTGCCGCATTGACCATGATTATCGTCATGCTGCCCCTGTTCTTTTTGGCAATGTACGAAAAGGACGGTCAGCCCTTGGAGGTAATCGCAAGGCAATTCATTCAGGCAAAATTCATTCGTCCCAAGGTTCGCCCTTACCAGACGAACAACTACTACGACGCTCTGATGCGTCAGTATCAACTCGAAAAGGAGGTAAATACGATTGTTTTTCAAGAAAAAAACACAGGCAAGAGAAGTAAAAATGCCTGCAAATCTGAATCGCAAACAGCAGCGAGAAATTAAGGCTGTTGTGGAGCGAGCCAAGAAAGACAATGGTGTTCCGCAGACTGCCCAGCAGTCCATTCCCTTCCAGAGAATGTTCCCTGACGGTATCTGCCGAGTCACCGAGAATTACTACACTAAGACCATTCAGTTTCAGGACATCAACTATCAGCTGGCACAGCAGGAAGATAAAACAGCCATCTTTGATGAGTGGTGCAGCTTCCTGAACTTCTTCGATAGCTCCATCCACTTCGAGTTGTCCTTTATGAATATGAGTACCGATGCGGAGAGCTTCGAGAAAAGTATTCGTATTCCTTTCAAGAAGGACAACTTCAATCCGGTTCGTGCCGAGTATAGTCAGATGCTGAAAAAGCAGCTGTCACAGGGTAACAACGGCCTGACTAAGACCAAGTATCTGACTTTCGGTATCGAAGCAGAGTCTATGCGTCAGGCAAAGCCGAGACTGAACCACATCGAAAATGATCTGCTCAACAACTTCCGTCGTTTGGGGGTCATTGCTTCTACGATGAACGGCAAGGAACGACTTCGACTGATGCACTCTATGTTCCACATGGGCGACAATGATAAATTCTTCTTTGACTGGAAGTACCTTGTGGAATCGGGGCTGTCCGTAAAGGACTTTATCGCACCTACGGCATTTGCCTTTAAGACAAACCGAACCTTCCAGATGGGCAACATCTTCGGTTCCATGTCTTATCTGGCAATCACAGCTTCTGACCTGAGTGACCGTATGCTTGCGGATTTTTTGGATATGGAGTCCAGCCAAATCGTGACTATGCACATCCAGTCAGTAGACCAGACTGCGGCAATCAAGACCATCAAGCGAACTATTACGGAGCTTGACCGTTCCAAGATTGAGGAACAGAAAAAGGCTGTACGTTCCGGTTACGACATGGACATCATCCCTTCTGACCTTGCCACTTACGGC
>JAFXDG010000110.1 GCA_017521285.1 Bacteroidaceae bacterium
GAATACCCTCGCTTCACAGCGAGAGTATTCCTTGTGACTCCGACAGGATTCAAACCTGTAACCTTCTGATCCGTAGTCAGATGCTCTATTCAGTTGAGCTACGGAGCCAAATGTCAAACAAATATTTATGAAGTATCGTGACTCCGACAGGATTCAAACCTGTAACCTTCTGATCCGTAGTCAGATGCTCTATTCAGTTGAGCTACGGAGCCATCATATTTGCTTTTATTTAGCGAGTGCAAAGGTACTGCTTTTTCCCATACCAGCCAAACTTTTCGAAGACTTTTTTATGAGTTTTTCAGCATTTTCTCCCAAGTTATTGATACTTGGAAAGTTAGAATTCTTCATCGATAAGGCGCAGATTACACAGATTAACGCGGATCTTCTATTTATCCGTATCATCTGCGTAATCCACGCCTAAGATCTAATGAGAAAATGTGTTGTAGCTGTAGCCTACACTACACTTTATTTCTATCAAATCAATTCGATGCTACGCTTAACGAAGTTGTTGAGTGCTTCGCCCTTGAGCATACCATTCTGAAGCAATGCCAAGTCGATGAGTTGGTGTACCACCTTATTGCCAGCGGCATATTTGCTGATAACCGCCTCTTTCTTACTCTTTTCATCGGCAATTTTCTTCTCCACATCGGCCAAATCATTCTTCTCAGCTTCGGTGATTTCATCGGCCTTCTTGTCCTTCTGAGCTTGTTCAATGACGGCTTGACGGGCATTCAATCCGCGCAACTCAGCTTCGATAGGCGACAATTCGGCTTCGATAGCCTGATCAGTATCGGTCATCACACTCTTGATAAGTTTATGATCGACATTGAGCACCAAGTTGAACATGTCGGGCATTTCGCCATAGAATGCCATACCTGGTTGCAGATTAGCCATTTCCTTCATACGACGCATGTATTCGCCTTGCGTAATGAGAATAGGACTGGCATTCTCGCCCAATGAATGGGCCTCGACATGAAATTCCACCTTATTTATCTGAGGCAATTGGCTGGTGAATACCGATGAAAGGATTTCTTCCTTACCGGCCTCAATATCAGCCTTCTTATCATCTTCCTTAGCAATGAGACGATCAACCACATCGCTATCCACACGGGTGAAGCGAGCCTTCTCGAACTTATGCTCCAACATACCCACGAGGGCTGTATCCAACTGGCCATCCATCAGCAGGACGTTGTAGCCCTTGGCCAAAGCGGCTTCGATGTAGCTATATTGCTCTTCCTTATTGTTGGCATAAAGGTAGATGAGGTTTCCATCCTTATCCGTCTGATTATCCTTGATAAGCGTCTGATACTCCTCATAGGTGTAATACTTGCCATCCGTATCCTTGAAGAGGGTGTATTTGTTGGCCTTGTCGTAGAAATCTTCCTGAGTGAGCAAACCATAGTGGATAAAGAGTTTCAGGTCGTCCCACTTTTGCTCAAACTCCTTTCGGTCGTTCTTGAAGATTGCCTGCAAACGGTCAGAGACTTTCTTGGAGATGTAGGTAGAAATCTTCTTCACGTTGCTATCGCTCTGCAAGTAAGAACGTGAAACATTCAACGGAATGTCCGGAGAATCGATGACACCATGCAACAGAGTAAGGAAATCGGGCACAATACCTTCCACTGAATCAGTCACATACACCTGATTGCAATAGAGTTGGATTTTATTCTTCTGCAAATCGATATTGCTCTTGATTTTGGGGAAATAGAGCACACCTGTCAAGTTGAAGGGATAATCCACATTGAGGTGAATCCAGAAGAGTGGCTCGTCGGACATAGGATAGAGGTCGCGATAGAACTTCTTGTAATCCTCATCCTTCAATTCCTGAGGCTTCTTCATCCACAAGGGAGCAGTGTCGTTGATTACATTATCCTCCTCAGTATCAACCTGCTTACCATCTTTCCATTCCTTTTTCTTTCCAAAGGCTACGGCAATGGGGAGGAAACGGCAATACTTGTTCAACAAGGTAGAAATGCGGCTCTCTTCCAAGAACTCCTTGCAATCATCGTCGATGTGGAGCACAATATCCGTACCGCGTTCAGCACGTTCGGCATCTTCCAACGTAAATTCGGGGCTACCGTCGCAACTCCATTTCACGGCTTGTGCACCTTCCTGATATGAACGGGTGATGATGTCCACCTTCTTGGCCACCATAAAGGCTGAATAGAAGCCCAATCCGAAGTGACCGATGATGGCGTTGGCATCGTCCTTATACTTATCCAAGAAGTCATTGGCACCTGAGAAGGCTATCTGGTTGATATACTTGTCAATCTCCTCAGCAGTCATACCAATACCATAGTCACTGATGGTGATGGTGCCGGCCTCCTTATCGAGAGAAACACGCACGGTGAGGTCGCCCAATTCGCCCTTGAAATCGCCTTTTGAGGCATAAGTTTTCAACTTCTGAGTGGCATCTACAGCATTAGAAACCAATTCACGAAGGAATATTTCATGATCGCTATACAAGAACTTTTTGATGACGGGGAAGATATTCTCGGTTGTAACCCCGATGTTTCCTTTTTGCATAATGCTTTTTTCTTTATTTAATTTATTATTGATTCAACATTTCGGATATGTAGAAACAAAAAAAATGCCAGAGATGTTTTCTCTGACATTTTGACATGCTATTGAATCACTCTCAATTCATCTTTTTCAGGATGCTTGTCGATGCAGATGGTGGAGCCGACGGGGATGGTGCCATCTACAAGGAGTTCGGAGAGAAGGTCTTCCACATACGTCTGTACGGCACGCTTCAACGGACGGGCACCAAATTGGACATCATAGCCCTTGTCGGCCAGCAAATCACAAGCAGCTTCAGTAAGTGTAAGCTGATAACCAAGTCCTTCCATACGCTTGTAAAGACCTTGAAGTTCAATATCGACAATACGGCGGATAGCCGGCTTGTCCAACTGGTCGAAGGTGATGATTTCATCCACACGATTGAGGAATTCGGGCGAGAAGTGCTTGTTCAATGCCTTCTGTATAACACTGCGCGACACCTCTTTGTCGTCCTTTATGTGGGCCGTGAATCCCACACCCTTGCCAAAGTCCTTCAATTGGCGGGTACCAACGTTGGAGGTCATGATGATGATGGTATTCTTGAAATCTACGGTGCGGCCATAGCTATCGGTCAGGCGCCCTTCGTCCATCACCTGGAGGAGCATGTTGAACACCTCACTATGCGCCTTCTCTATTTCATCGAAAAGCACAATGGAGTAAGGTTTACGACGCACCTTCTCGGTCAGTTGTCCACCTTCCTCATAGCCGACGTATCCCGGAGGAGCACCCACTAATCGGCTAACGGCGTGTTTTTCCATATATTCGCTCATATCCACACGGATGAGTGCATCAGGCGAGCCGAACATATATTGCGCCAACTCCTTCACCAACAGGGTTTTTCCAACACCCGTAGGACCTAAGAACATGAACGTACCGATGGGGCGGTTGGGATCCTTCAACCCCACACGACTACGCAAGATGGCCTTCACCAGCTTCTCTACGGCAGCGTCTTGGGCAATGACTTTCGACATCAGCCCTTCCTTCATACCCTTCAACTTGGCACCTTCGGCTTGAGCCATGCGTTGTACGGGGATGCCCGACATCATGGATACTACACCGGCAATATCCTCTTCGTCAACCACTTGCGGAGTCTCTTTCTGTTGTTTTTCCAGCTCTTTCTTCTGCAACTCCAGTTCCTCTTCCATACGACGCACTTTATCGCGGAAACTGGCAGCTAACTCATAGTTCTGTTGTTTTACGGCCTGATTCTTCTGCTCCTTCAATTGTTCGATGAGTTTCTCCTGTTCTTCAATCTCTTTGGGCACACTTATATTGATAAGGTGTACGCGTGAGCCGGCTTCGTCCATTACATCAATGGCCTTGTCGGGGAAACTACGGTCTGTCAGATAACGCTCTGCCAATTTGACACACGCCGCGATGGCTTCGGGAGTGAAGCGCACATTGTGATGCTCCTCGTAGCGGTCTTTGATATTTTGGAGAATCTGCAACGTCTCTTCGGGCGTAGAAGGCTCTACAAGAACCTTTTGGAAGCGACGCTCAAGGGCACCGTCCTTCTCAATGCTCTTGCGGTATTCGTCAAGCGTAGTGGCACCGATGCACTGTATTTCGCCACGCGCCAATGCGGGTTTCAGCATATTGGCAGCATCCATCGAACCGGGCGCGGAGCCTGCCCCCACAATGGTGTGAATCTCGTCGATGAAGAGAATGACATCAGGGTTCTTTTGTAATTCGCTGAGGATGGCACGGATACGCTCTTCAAACTGGCCTCGATACTTGGTGCCAGCCACTACGGCCGTCATGTCCAACGCCACCAGACGCTTGTCGAAAAGCAAGCGTGACACTTTGCGTTGTACGATGCGAAGAGCAAGTCCCTCAACGATAGCCGATTTACCCACACCCGGCTCGCCAATGAGCACAGGATTGTTCTTTTTCCGTCGGCTCAAGATTTGCGCCAAGCGCTCAATCTCCTTCTCGCGTCCCACCACTGGGTCGAGTTTCCCTTCAGCAGCAGCACGCGTCATATCTACGCCGAAACTATCGATGACAGGCGTATCGTGCGCACTCTTAGGCTGTTGCGTAGCCGTAGCCTGCGCTTGCTGGCGTTCGTTGCCTCCCGTAGGTTCGGGGGCATATCCCAAACTATCGTCCTCGTCGTCCTCGTCATCAAGGCCAAAGCCCTGTCGCGGCGCACTCTTTCCTGAGAGCTGGCCGTATGCCGACTGGTAATTCACTCTGTTATCTTTCAATATTTTAGCTACCATATTATTTCCTTCCTTTAACATAGCCAACAATACATGTTCCGTATCCACTTCGTCCTTGCGTTGGAAACGGGCTTCCAACACACTAAGTCTTAACAATCGAGCGGCCTCTTCGTTCAAAATCAATTCGTCTGCCGCCCGCGAAGCCATCCCTGGGAAAGCGCTTTCAGCAACGTCTGTACGGCGACTCACCAGCTCCTGTTCAATGCAACGCTTGACGTGCATCAGGTCAACTGACAGGCCGTTCAGCATTTCAATAGCTTTTCCATCCCCTTTACGGATCATCCCCAACAACAGATGCCCAGGTTCAATGGTGCTCATTTGCAGGCGGATAGCCTCTTCACGGCTATAAGCCAAGACTTCTGACATTTCTCGTGAAATCTGATTGTTCATATCCTATAATTCTCTTTCGCAAAACTCTTTCGGGTGCAAATATACGCATAAAAAAGCGCCTTGTCAACCCCTTGACTCCTTTTTAACAACAAAACGTATGCCAAAGTAGGGGAGTAATGGAAAAGATTTCATATCTGCCATCCTCTTTTTTTCCAGACGAGAGAAAAATTTTTCTCAGGTAAGGAAAAAAGCAAAAGCAGGTAAAGAAGAATTTCAAACCTCGAAATCTCCAACATTCATCCCAAGGATGAAGCCACATCATCCCTGGGATGAAATAGCCTTATCCATGGGATGAAGCAAAAGGAAGTTGAATAACCCTAAAAAAGGTCACAAAAGGTAAGTTTTTCCTAAAAAAGCTTTCCCATTTGGCAAAAATGTAGTAATTTAGCATGGTTTTTGAGAATCAAGAGAGAATAGAATAAAAAGATTTAAACTAAATGCTTGAACAAGACAGAATTATAAAAATTAACATCGAGGAAGAGATGAAGTCGAGCTATATCGACTATTCAATGTCGGTGATTGTGGCGCGTGCGCTTCCTGATGTAAGAGATGGATTGAAACCTGTGCACCGTCGTATCCTCTATGGTATGATGGAGCTGGGAAACACTTCAGACAAACCCTATAAGAAATCTGCCCGTACCGTCGGTGATGTACTCGGTAAGTACCATCCCCATGGTGATTCGTCAGTATATGGTGCCCTCGTGCGTATGGCACAGGATTGGGCCATGCGTTATCCGTTGGTGGATGGACAAGGTAACTTTGGTTCGGTCGATGGTGACTCTGCCGCTGCCATGCGTTACACTGAAGCACGCTTGCAGAAGATTGGTGAGGACATGATGCAGGATCTCTACAAGGAGACTGTAGATTTCACCAACAACTTTGATGACTCGTTGCAGGAACCTACCGTAATGCCAACGCGCATCCCCAACTTGCTGGTAAACGGAGCGTCAGGTATTGCCGTAGGTATGGCAACCAATATGCCTACCCACAACTTGGGCGAGGTGATTGATGCCTGCG
The DNA here is from genome assembly GCA_017521285.1 of Bacteroidaceae bacterium. Lineage (GTDB taxonomy): Bacteria > Bacteroidota > Bacteroidia > Bacteroidales > Bacteroidaceae > Phocaeicola_A. The sequence continues at coordinate 6,189 of JAFXDG010000110.1, forward strand.
TTGCCTACATTGACAACAACGATATCACCATCGACGAGCTGATGCAACACGTCAAGGCTCCCGACTTCCCGACTGGAGGATATATATATGGTATGGCCGGAGTTCGCGAAGCATACGAAACCGGACGCGGACGTATCATCATGCGAGCCAAAGCAGAAATTGAGACAGGACAGAACCACGACAAGATTGTAGTAACAGAAATCCCATACGGCGTAAACAAGGCCGAACTCATCAAGAGCATTGCCGACTTGGTGAACGAGAAGAAAATCGAGGGTATCAGCAATGCCAATGACGAGTCTGACCGCGAAGGTATGCGTATCGTTATCGACATCAAGCGCGATGCCAACGCCAGTGTGGTACTGAACAAACTGTTCAAGATGACAGCCCTGCAAACCAGC
>JAFXDG010000009.1 GCA_017521285.1 Bacteroidaceae bacterium
ACTTTTATACGCCTTTTAGCTATGGCTATTGGCTATGGCTGTTGGCTTGGAACCTTGAACTTGAAACTTGGAACCTTGAACCCATTTATCCGTGTCATCCGCGTCATCTGCGTCTGAAAATTTAATAATAGCACACCTTTTCTCTTTTGCCTCCCTTAAACTTGAAACCTTGAACCTGAAACTTGAACCTCTCCCCCTTCCTTTTTTCGCATAAAACACCAAAAATCATTTTCCCTTCCAAAAAAAGTGTCCAGAAATCATACAATTTGCACCCCTAAAAGTACGATTTAAATAATTTTAAGAAAATATATTTGGAAGATTTCGATACCTTTGTAAGGCAAAACGGGCCACGAGTGAAGAGCTACGGGCCACAACTGAAAAGAAAAAAATGAATATGCTACGGATAGAAATCGGTTTGACACCCGCAAAAACTTGTCTGACTAAGGCGAAAACTTTAATCAACACTGCTGATTATATAATCACCACTGCTGATTACATGATTAGCACTGCTGATTATGTGATTAGTACTGCTAATTAAAGTTCTGACTAAAGGCAAAACGAAAAAAGAGCAAGGCAAACCAACTTTTCCCTTAGTAAAACCAAAAAGAGAGTGAAGCAATAGAAAAAAAGGACTTTAAAACATACCAAATTTATGAAAGATTATTTGAAAAACCTCTTCGCCGCACGCGGTGCGGCCTTCTGGCTCAATCTGTTGGGCCTCAGTCTGGCATTCGTCATCTTCTATGTGCTGATGGCGGAAGTGATGTGGCACGTCACCTTTGACCGCTTCCACAAGGATGCGGACAGGGTGTGTCAGGTGTTTCATCGGAATAAGAAGTTTGATGAAGCATTCAAGGAATTTGGGATAAGGGATGAACAAGACACCTACATTGCCTCTTTCATGGAGGAGATTGTCAAAAGCAGCCAACAGTTTGAAAGCCATGCAGGGATATATTACCTGGATGGAGAAAAGGAATTTATCCCTGTGGAGAATGAAGGCGCTGAACCCTTGATGGCAAACATCCGTTACTCCACACCTGAACTGTTCAATGTATTCTCGTTTGACCTTCTCGAGGGTGATACGGCCGCTTTTCGCGATTCGCACAATGTATTCATCTCTTCGAGTTTGGCCAAAAAACTCTTCGGCGAAGCAGACTCTTATGTCGGCCGGCAATGTCGGGTGAAAGGACTATGGGACAAGCACTATACGGAAGTGAACGTTGGTGCGGTTTACAGGGACTTTCCCACCAACAGCCACATGGAAAACGAAGTGTACCGATGCTTGAGCGAACAACAGCAGGATGAACTATGGAAAGATGAGGGGAGTTGGAATCATTGTCTGTTTGTCAAATTGCGCGAAGGAGCGGAAAGTGAGGCCATCTCGGAGGAACTTTTGGCAAACAGCACTCTTTTGAGGGAAACTGCCTCCCATTTTACGTTCATCCCTTTGCATGATGTTTATTTCATTCAGAACGAGCATTATAAGGATGACAGATTTGAAGATTTGTATTTTGGCAAGCGCAATGGGAATGAGACTTTGGTGTGGGCCTTGACTTTGGTGGCCTTGTTGGTGATAGTGATTGCCGCCATCAATTATGTCAATTTTGCGATGGCCATGGTGCCTTATCAAATAAAGGAGGTCAACGTGCGGCGTATCCTTGGGGCAAAGTCGGCTTCGCTTAGGTGGAAGATGTTGAAAACAGCAGTCTTCAACACCTTGATGGCAATCATTTTATCGATGCTTTTGATGAATGTCATCATTCATTTGGGATTCTTGAACGACTTGCTGAAGTGTGACCTTGCCTTTGCCAAGAATGGCGAGACGCTTCTGATAATGTTCGCTTTGGTAGTACTGCTTCCTGTTGTGGCCGGTTGCTATCCAGCCTGGTATCTGACCACACGCAAGCCTGCTTTGGTGATAAACGGCAACTTTGCCCTTTCGCCCGCCGGTCAGATGTTCCGTCGTGTGCTGATTGCATTTCAGTTTACGGTCTCTTTGGTCATCCTGTTGGTGTTACTTCTCTTTTCTGCCCAACATTATTATATACGCACCTCCTCCGTAGGGTACGACCGCGATTTGGTGCTTTATGTAGAAGTCTCCGAAGACTATCTGATAAAGACGCATCGGTTCAAATGGTTCAATTACCTTGACCCCATGATGCAGGCGATAAAGAGTTCTCCTGCTATCAGTGAAGTGTCGTGGTCAAGCGCAGTTTTAGGGCAAGACCAATTTCAGGGATGGGGACGTGAGCACAATGGCCGAAATATAGCATTCAATGCGGAATATTCAGGGTACAACTTTCTGACTACGGTTGGAATCAAAGTGACAGAAGGACGCAACTTCCGTGCCGAAGACAAGGATGTGGCAATCTTCAACGAAGCGGCCCGCCAACAATTTGGTTTGAAGCTGCACGATGTTGTAGGAAATCATGAAATTGTCGGCTTTATGGAGAATATCCACCACAAGAGTCTCCGCAATGAAATCTCTCCCATGGCCATTTGTTCTGGTGGAGGTCTGGGCTCTAACTTTGTTGTGCGTGTGGCCTCTCCCAGCAAAGTTGATGAAGCTATCCGTTTTATTGATGAACAGAATCAGAAAATCTCCGATGGACAATGTGAATTGACTTATTACAAGCCTGATGATGTGCTCGGGCAAGCTTATGCCAACGAAATGAAACAATTGAAACTCCTTCTTGTCGGTGCAATCGTATCCCTCCTCATCCCCCTCATCGGAGTCTTCGGCCTCGTCCTCTTCGAGACACGCGCCAAGCGCAAGGAGATTGGCATTCGCAAGGTGTTCGGTGCCACGACACGTGGCATCCTCGTGATGTTCAACATGCAATACCTCCGCACGCTCGCCATGTGCTTCATCATAGCCGCTCCCGTAGCCTATACCTTATATAATAGGTGGATAGAGTCGTTCGCCTACCGCACACCGATGCACTGGTGGCTCTTCGCCGTGGCCTTCCTCATTGTGGCGTTCGTCGTCTGCCTCACCGTCACCGTACAGAGTTGGCGTGCTGCAAAGGAAAGGCCGGTAGAGACGATAATGAAGTGAGGGTGAGATAAGGCATAAACATAAAGAATGGAATTTACCAAATACCAATTATGAAAGACTATTTGAAAAACCTCTTCGCCGCACGTGGTGCGGCCTTCTGGCTCAATCTGTTGGGCCTCAGTCTGGCATTCGTCATCTTCTACGTGCTGATGGCAGAAGTGATGTGG
>JAFXDG010000010.1 GCA_017521285.1 Bacteroidaceae bacterium
AAAGACGAAGGAGCGGTAACGAATGGTTCTCTGTTAGCAGGCTCGGTTACATATACGGTGCATGCAACCTTTGCTGATGCGCTGACAGCTTGGACGGATGGAACTACTCTGACGCTGCTAAGCAATACAGATGAATATCCGAACGATGTGACGATTGAAAATAAAACGATTGCACTGGATTTGAACGGATATAAGCTGTCCTTCAATTCTACGGACAGCAAGTGTATTAAAATCGAAGAGACTGGTACACTGACCATTCGTGATATCAGGGGCAGTGGTGAATACAGTGCTTATCAATTGGCTTTTTTTGTAAATGGAATTCTGAACATTGAGGGTGGCACAATCCACAATTGTGTGAGTATCCAACGTCCCGGAATCGTCAATATGACCGGCGGTATGCTGTACGGAAATGACAAGTCTGGTCCGTATGCTGGAGCGCAGAACTATGGAACCTTCAATATGTCGGGAGGCACAATTTCTTCGAAATATGTCGTTTGGGATATGTCGGGAAGCGTTGTGAATATTTCAGGAGACGCTATTCTGACTGCCACAAGTAGATTGTTCAGTGAAAATGAAGGCTCCGTTATTACGATTACCGGCGGAACCTGGTCCCACGACCCTTCGGCTTATGTGGATACCGAGAATTATACTGTAACCCCAAACGAGGATGACACTTGGAGTGTCACGGCAAAAGAATAACTATTTTTATAGGGCAGATGGCGTTGGTTCGCTGTTTGCTCACTCCCCCCTTCGCATTTGCAATGCGGAGATATCAGGTCCCGCGTTTGCAACGCACATCATGGCACGATAGAGCGCACCACAGATGCTTGTACTCATGACTTCCGCGTTGCAAACGCGGAAGAACGGAGGATGCAAGGAGGAAGAAGACAAAGGCGGAAACACGATTAACTCCGTTCGCGAACCGAACAAACACGGTAGGCGAACGGAGTTAATAGTGTTCAGGGGCAGACTTGTAAGTGAAGAGTGAAGAGTGAAGAATGAAGATTTGGAATATTTATGATTTATGGTTTATGATTTGTGATGTGAAATGAGTATCTTTGCCTCGTCGAACATTAAGGCTTGTCTATGAATGGCTCGATCTTCATTACGATGAGTTGATGGAGAACTGGAGACTACTTACCAATTGTGAAGCAGCAAAGAAAATTAACCCACTCAAATAACCTGAAGCGTATGAAAACTGTGTTCAAAATCATCGGAGCCGAATATGTGAAGGATTACATTCTCAGGCTCACTTTCAGTAATGGTGAGGTGCGGACAATGGATTTTACCCCATTGATGCAGAAAGGTATCTGCCGCAAGTTGCAGGATGTGGACTATTTCCGCAACTTCACGCTCGACCCCTTCACTGTTGATTGGAACAATGAAATAGGTTTTGCACCTCAATATCTCTATGAACGTAGTGTAATGGTATAGAAGACGAAGTCAAAAACATGATTAACTCCGTTCGCAAACCGAACAAACACGGTAGGCGAACGGAGTTAATCGTGTTCAGGGGCAGACGTTGTAAGTGAAGAATGAAGAGGGACTGACATACTGAAGACATTGACGAAAGAAAAAAAGGTCTTCAAATGTTGGTTGGAAACCATAAAAAGAGTACTTTTGCGGAATAAAAATGTAGCATGTAACAAAAATATTCCATAAAACAGTGTATTTCGAACGTAAATCCTATCTTCAGCAACTTATCTCTGCCGAAGGAAACGGAATGATAAAAGTCATTACCGGTATTCGGCGATGTGGAAAATCATTCCTGCTTTTCGATATATTCAAAAAGCATCTCCTAAGTCGGGGTGTGCAAGAAGACCATATCCTGCAAGTAAATTTGGAGGATCGTAGAAACAAACGCCTCAGAGACCCGGATAATTTGCTCGAATATATAGACCGGCAAATGGTCGATAGGCAAATGTACTACATCTTACTCGACGAGATTCAGTTGGTGGCAGAGTTTGAGGATGTGCTCAACTCTTATCTGCATGTGGCAAATGCTGAGGTGTATGTCACAGGGTCGAATGCCAAGTTTTTGTCGAAAGATGTGATTACGGAGTTCCGCGGCCGAGGGTGGGAAATACGTGTCCGTCCGTTGAGTTTTGCAGAATATTACGAAACGGTGGGCGGTGAGCGTGCCGAAGCTTTGGAAACCTACTATCTGTATGGAGGTTTGCCTGGTGTGGCACAGATGAAGACACCCGTGGAAAAGCAGAACTATCTGCGGGAGATATACGAAACGGTCTATCTGCGCGATGTGATAGAGCGTAACCATCTGCGTAGTGCTGACGGTATGCGGGAACTGGTGCGTATTCTTGCTTCCGGTATAGGAGCCAGTACCAATGTCCGCCGCATAGCCAATACGTTCAAGTCGGTTGCAGGGATAGAAATCGGGCCTAATACCATTTCTCGTTATCTGGAGCATCTGCAGGATGCGTTTATCATCAGCGAAGCACTACGGTATGATGTAAAGGGACGCAAATATATCGGCACCGAAACGAAATACTATTTCGAAGATATGGGCATACGTAATGCTATCCTCGATTTCCGTCAGATAGAGTTTACCCATACCATGGAAAATGTCATCTACAACGAATTACGTCGTTTGGGATATAGTGTTGATGTAGGACAGGTAGAAACCATGAAACGGAATGCGGAAGGTAAAAATGTACGGAGCAATCTGGAAATAGACTTCGTGGTGAATCGCCACGACGAGCGTATCTACATCCAGTCGGCCTATGCTCTTCCCGACAAGGAAAAGGAAAATCAAAAAATGGCATCATTACGGCATGTTTCTGATAATTTCAAGAAAATTGTCATTGTTGGTGACCGTTATCACTCTGCATACAATGAAGAAGGCATACAGTTGACGGGCATCTATGATTTTTTGCTCCATCAGTAACCTCGTCCCCTTGTTCTCCCCTTTCCCTTCTCTCGTCCCGACAGGTTCACTCCCTCGTTCGGGACGTTTTCGTTTTCATCGTCTTGTCTTCAGCGTATTCAGGGCAGGAAGAGGACATTAACAGACTCTCCTCCGTAAACTATTAACTCCGTTCGCGAACCGAACAAACACGGTAGGCGAACGGAGTTAATAGAACCTCTAAAATAATAAGCTTATGTTTCTGGAAGTGATTAAAGCAGAATATCTCAGTGGGTATCGCATCAAGTTGTGGTTCAATAATCAGGTGGTAAAGGTGGTCGATTTAGCCAATTCGCTGAACGGTGAAGTCTTCCAGCCATTGAAGGACATTGATTTCTTTAAGCGCTTCACCATCAAATTCAACACCATAGAATGGGAAAACGGTGCTGATATTGCCCCCGAATACCTCTACGAACACGGAGTAACGGTATAGGATTGATTCACCGTCGGGGATGTGTCCGTCGAAGGTAAAGTCAAAATACCGACGGTCTCTGTCATTCTGAGGACGATAGGACGAAGAATCTGTAAACGTCAGCAAAACAATTGTCAAGCACACGTAATCAGATGCTTCCTTCGTCAGCAAAGACTGCATGAACCTTGAGCGATGGCTGAAGGCCTGGAACCTTGAACCTGAAACCTTGAATGTGGACTATGAAAGTCCATGCGTGCAGTATGGAAGTCCGTGTTTGTTGTTCAAACGAATGAACGCGTCCGATATCCGACAAAGTCAAATAAGAAATATGGTCAAAATTGATGGTGTAAAATCCCCTAATCACAAAAAAAATGCCACATTTGGGGATTTTACATCGGTTTTTTCAGCGTATTTGGAAAATTTGCTATATCTTCGCATGAAAAATAAGGAAGATGAAAAAGCTAATAGGAAGAGAGCGGGAGATAAAGGAACTTGGCAGATGTATGGCGAGTGAACAGTCCGAATTTGTCATTGTCTATGGTCGCAGACGAGTAGGCAAGACATTCTTGGTGGACGAGTATTTTAAGCGTACATATGACTTCTCGTATGTAGGAGGGCACAATCTCTCTAATGCCAAGCAGCTACGCAATTTTGCCAAAGCGGTCAAACGTTATGCTCATCTGTCGAAACAACCGAAATTTGCAGATTGGTCAGAAGCCTTCGACGCACTGACGGACTGGCTCGAATCTCTTCCTGAAGGCCGCAAGAAGGTTGTCTTTATTGACGAGATGCCTTGGATAGACACACCACATTCGGATTTTGTTGAAGAGTTTGAAACTTTCTGGAATGGATGGGCTGCACGCCGTCGAGACATTGTACTCATTGCAAGCGGAAGTGCCACCAGTTGGATGATAGACAACATAGTGGAAAATCAAGGAGGACTGCATTGCCGCATCACAAGCAACATTTATCTGCAGCCATTTACTCTATACGAAGTGGAGCAGTACCTACGTATGCGGAAATGCACTTGGGACAGATACCAGATTGTGCAGGCATATATGATTCTTGGGGGTGTACCATTCTATTGGAGCTTATTGGATACGCAGTTGAGTTTGGTGCAGAATATTGACCGTCTGTTCTTTCAGCGTAATGCTATTCTGAACATAGAGTTCGATGAACTGTATAATGCGTTGTTCACCCATGCCGAACGGTACATTCAAACTGTACAACTCCTCTCCAACCACAAAGAGGGACTTACAAGGAATCAGATAGGTGCAGACCTTGGTATTGATGGCAAATCCTTGACTACGATATTGAGAAACCTTGAACGATGTGACTTTATTTTGAAGTACAGCCAATTGGGAAATAAAGTGAAAGATGCTATATACCGACTTTCGGACTTCTATACATTGTTCTACCTCAGATATGTACATGCCAACAACTCTATGGACGAACAGTGGTGGAGCAAGCATTTCCAGACACATGCAGTAGAGGCATGGCAGGGGCAGAGCTTTGAATTGGTGTGTATGTTGCATACTGATGCGATAAAGAAGAAATTGGGCATATCAGGTATTGCTGCCGATGTTGCATCGTGGCGATATGTCCCTACAAAGGAGTCTGGTGAGAAAGGAGCACAAGTGGATATGGTCATATCACGTGCCGACAGAGTAATTAATTTATGCGAAATGAAGTTTGCTGTGGGCAAATACCAGATGACAAGAACTTATGCAGACTATCTGCGCGACAGAGTGGAATTGTTCCGTTCAAAGACAAATACGCGACACGCTATTGTCCCGACGATGGTGACGACCTACGGCATTGCCGATGGTATAAATAAAGGTGTGGTACAACAGGAAATTTTGATGGATGACCTTTTTAACTGAAATTCTACAGCAAGTCCACCTTGTTGACCCGTCGAGGGAGTCAAAATACCGATGGTCTCTGTCATTCTGAGGACGATAGGACGAAGAATCTGTAAACGTCAGCAAAACAATTGTCAAGCACACGTAATCAGATGCTTCCTTCGTCAGCATGAACAGAGGCTGCATGAACCTTGAGCGATGGCTGAAGGCCTGGAACCTTGAACCTGAAACCTTGAACCTTGAATATGGGGGTGTGTCGAAATGCCTCCTTTTCATTCTTTAGACGCGGATAACGCAGATAAGAAGGTGTGTCGAAATGTAGCCATTCCAGATTTTAGGCGCGGATTTTTCGCTTTGCTCAAGGAAACTCCGCGGATTTCGCGGATAAATTATACTCTTTATTCGCTTTTCAGCTCATCGACAACCTCTTTTGATGATTTATCTAAGGTATGGTCGGGTATAATAATCAAGAAAAATCCGCGTCATCCGCGTCATCCGCGTCTAAAAAGTTAATTATGACTTTACCTTTGCACCATCAGATTTAATAATTAAATATTTCAGTCTGATATGGCCTGAAAAAATGAGGTTATTCTTACCTTTGTTGTATGAAGGAAGTCAACCTCCCCACGAAGCAATCCAT